>NZ_MLQM01000032.1:0-37293 GCF_001854525.1 Mycobacterium talmoniae | reverse complement strand
GAACGGGCACGCCACAAACCGCGATGCGGCCTACCCCGCCCGGCCCACATAGCCGCACGCCAGCCCCGCACCGGCGATGTACAACTCGCCGACCACCCCGGTCGGCACCGGTCGTAACCACTGGTCCAGCACGAAGAAGGCCAGGTGGCGCAACGGCACCCCGACGGGGCTGGCCAGGCTGTCGGCGTCGGCGGCGACGATCTCCCGGAACGAGGCGTGCACCGTGGTCTCGGTGATGCCGTACATGTTGATCAGCCGCGGCGCGCCCGGATGGTGATCCAGCCACGTCCGAAGACGCCGCGGTTCCAGCGCTTCCCCGGCGAACACCACCGTCTGCAGCGTCAGCCGTTGGCGGACCTCGGGCTGCAGCGCGTCGGCGGTTTGCAGCGCATAAAACGCCGACGGGGTCTGGCTGAGCACGGTGACCTGCTCGGCGGCCAGCAAGGCGTGCAAGTCTTCCGGGGAGCGCGCCGTCGTCTCGGGCACCACCACCAGCCGGCCCCCGGCCAGCAGCGCACCGAAGATCTCCCACACCGAGACGTCGAACGCCAACGAATGCCACTGCGTCCACACCCCCGCCCTGGGCACGTCCGCGTCCACGGACGCCAGCAGCGCGATCACGTTGTGGTGGGTGATGGCCACGCCTTTGGGCGTCCCGGTGGTGCCCGACGTGTAGATGATGTAGGCGATGTCCTCGGCGGCCGGCACCGGCAACGGCGTGCCGGGTTGGGTGTCCACGGCGGGGTCGTCGGTGTCGATGACCGGCAGCTGGCATCCCCGCAGCCGCTCGGCCAGGGTCGCGGTGGTGAGGGCGGCGATCGGCGCGGCGTCGGCCACCACGAACTGGGTGCGCGCCGCCGGCACTTCCGGATCGATCGGCACGTAGGCCGCCCCGGTTTTCAGGACCGCCAAGATCGCCACCACGGCCTCGGCCGACCGGGAGAACAGCAGCGCCACCCGCTCGCCCGGCCCGGCGCCGTGGCCGGCCAGCAGATGCGCCAACCGGTTCGCGGCCTGGTCAACCTCGCGGTACGTCCAGGACCGGGCCCCGTCGCGGATCGCCACCGCCTCCGGGGCCCGCGCCACCTGCTCGGCGAACAACACCGGAATCGACACCGCCGCGCCCGCCGGCTGGGTCAACACCGCCCGATTGCTCCAGCCGTCCAGCCGGGTGTAGTCACCGGAATCGAGCACATCGATCGAGGCCAGCAGCCGTCCCGGATCGGCGGTCATCGCCACCAGCACCCGCTGCAACCGTCCGGCTAGGTCGATGACGTCGAAATTCGCAAAGGGTTGCCCCACGCCCGCGGTGCGCAGAAACAGGTCGTCGCCCAGGTTGGAGAAGTTCAACCCGAAGGCACCCACGAGCCCGGGATTCGTGTACGACGCCGTCGCCGTAGCGGCACCTAAATCCAGCCCAAAGGTGGCCGGAAGGAAATTGACGCTCACCCGGTCGGCGACCTGCGGGCCGCCGGGACTGACTTTGCGCTCCAATGCTTGCACCGGAAACCGCTGATGCTGCACCGCTTCTTGTATTCGCGCATCAACCTGCGCGCAAAAATCGGCCACCGTAGCTCCCGGTGAAACCCGCAACACCAGCGGCACCACCCCGGCAAGCATCGCCGGCAGCGTCTTCGACTCCGGTTGCACCCGCCTACTGACCGGGAGGTTGAGGACCACCTCGTTGCCCTCGGCGCACCACCGACGCACCAGCAGAGCGCACGCCGCGGTGATCACCGCTGATCGCGGCACCTTCCACACTTCGGCGAGCTCTTGCACTCGCCGAAGGAGCACCGGATCCAACTGGGCCGGCTCAGACAGCGCATGCGGATCGTGGTCGGCGGTGTGCGGCAGCCGATACTGTGGCTCGTTTTCCGACGGGAGGTTTCTCGTCCAATACGCCTGGTCTTCGAGATACTCGTCGGACGCCTCGTACGCGGACTCGCAGCTCACCAAGTCCTGTAACGATCCAAGGACAGCCCCAGGAATGGGTGCACCGGAAATAAGTGCAGAATAGACGGACGCAATTCGATAGCCCACCAGCGCGATGCCCGATCCGTCTAAGACGATGTGGTGACAGCACACGAACAAGCAGAATTCATCGGGGCGCGTCCGGAATAGGGCGAATTTTAGGAGCGGGCCCGTCAGCGGCATCGGCGTGCGTTGAATCGACGACGCGATCTCGCGGGCTTCGGACACCGGGTCGGGCGCGCCGGTGAGGTCATGGAACGGCAGCGCGATATCCGGGTCGTCGAGCGCCTTCTGGAAAACCTGGCCATCCACTTCGAAGAAGGCGGCCCGCGCTGGTTCGGCGTCGCGTATTGCCCGGCGAATCGCCCATTCGAGGGCATCACGTTCTACCGGGCCCTCAATTCTCACGAATAGGCCAAGCTGCCACCCCGTGTCGAACTGATCCGTTTCCTGAGCAAGCCAGATATCTAGCTGTCCGCGTGTTAGCGGAACTCCCTGCTTCTCAAGCTCCATCCGGCTCCCCCAGACGGTTTACCGATCCGACCTCCGGCCCTCGGCCAGCCTGTCACGCAGGCTCTTCGGCCGGATATCGGTCCAGTTCTGTTCGATGTAGTCCAAGCACGCAGCGCGGTCCGCTTCGCCATAAACCACCCGCCAACCCGCCGGAACATCGGCGAAGGTCGGCCACAGGCTGTGTTGCTCCTCGTCGTTGACCAAGACGAAAAAGCTGCCACTGTCGTCGTCGAACGGATTGATGCTCAACCGGTCCTCCAGACCACCTAACTAATTGACATGAGTGCAACCGTTCCGGCCCAAAACTTACTGGAGCCCAACGGAGTCCGTGCGGGGTTTCGGGAAAGTTCCTGCCGCGGCCTCCCGACGTCCCCCCGGACCCGACCCGGTAATTGGCGCACCACCCGGGCCCTATAGGGGGCGATTTACGGCATTATGCCCCGCGGCGAGCCGTTTGGCTTTGTGGCGGTTGCACTACCGGCCGGGCACCGGGTCGCTGCGCCCGCCCGCGGGGGTACGTCGACCCTCGCTGCAGGCCCGGTGAGCGCCCCGCTGCCCCGACCGTCGGCGCCCCGTGGCCGTAACCTCTCTTATCCGCCGTCGCTCCGGAAGGAATCGCCCGTGGATAACGCGGATCGGGCGATTTGCGGGTGGATGCAGAACGCCAATAACCGCGTTTACGCACGCGGTATGCATTACGCTCCCCTAACGGGTTGGGAACGAGCCGACAGGGAGGCCACCGGCATGGCTTACTCGTTGAGATCTAGTCACGCTCCCCGCGGCGCCGCATGGCTGACCGGCGCCGGCCCCTGCATTCGAACTACCTGCCTCTGGCGTGTCGCGGTCGATGTGTAGTTGCATCGGCGAGCGGCTCACATGGCGGCGGGTAGCAAAACGGGTGGAAGGGGTTCACGATTTCCAGAATCCTGAGGCGGCTGTGGATCCCGCTGGTCATCCTCGTCGTAATGGGTGCCGGCGGATTAACGGTATCGCGGCTGCACGGCATCTTCGGCTCTGAGAAGCGTCCCTCGTATGCCGACACCAAAATCAACGACACCAAACCTTTCGACCCCAAGCACTTGACATACGAGGTCTTTGGACCACCGGGAACAGTGGCCGACATCAGCTATTTCGACGTCAATGCCGAACCGCAGCTGGTGGAGGGCGCGCAGTTGCCCTGGTCATTGCAGTTCGAGATCACCAAGGCCGCGACCGTAGGAAACGTCGTCGCGCAGGGCGATGGTGACAGCATCGGTTGTCGAATCGTGGTGGACGACGAAGTCAAAGCCGAACGAACCTCGAACGAAGTGAACGCCTTCACCTTCTGCTTGCTGAAAAACGCATGAGCGGCGGCGGCATGGATCAACAGCCCCGGCCTCCATTCGTCGCCCGGACGATCCACCGGTTTGCGGTGCTCATCATTTTGGCGTGGCTGGCGATCACCATCATCGTGACACTCGGCGTCCCCCCACTGGAGCAGGTCGAAAAAGAACACACCGTCTCGCTCACCCCCCAAGATGCGCCGTCGATCAAAGCGATGACGCGTATGGGTAAGGATTTCAAGGAATCCAATTCCGAGAGTGTGGCGATGATCGTCTTGGAGGGTCAGCAACCCCTGGGCGACGCTGCGCATGAATATTACGATCGGCTGATTCGTCAATTGAAAGACGATCCCAAGCATGTGCAGCACATCCATGATTTCTGGGGGGATCCGCTAACGGCGGGCGCCGCGCAAAGCGCCGACGATAAAGCCACCTATGTTCAGGTGGATCTCGCCGGCAACCTGGGCCAAGCGGCGGCGAACGACTCGGTGCAAGCCGTCCGGGACATCGTGCGGCGAACGCCGGCGCCGCCGGGGGTCACCACGTACGTCACCGGACCGGCCGCGCTCGCCGCGGATCTGGGCCACAGCGGCGACCGGACCGTCCTGCTCATCACCGTGGTCAGCATCGCGGTGATCTTCACGATGTTGTTCCTGGTCTACCGGTCGATCATCACCGTCGTCCTGTTGTTGCTGATGGTCGGCATGGAATTGCAGGTGGCCCGAGGGATTGTCGCGTTCCTCGGCTATCACCAGCTCGTTGGCCTGACGACCTACGCCGTGAATCTGCTGGTCTCCGTCGGGATCGCCGCCGGAACCGATTACGGGATCTTTTTCATGGGGCGGTATCAGGAGGCGCGGCAGGCCGGCGAGGATAAGGCGACGGCGTTCTACACCACCTATCGCGGCACCGCCCGGGTGGTCTTGGCCTCCGGCGCGACGATCGCCGGCGCGGTTTACTGCCTGAGCTTTACCCGCTTGCCGTCGTTCCAGGTCCTGGGCGTCCCCTGTGCGGTGGGGATCTTGGTCGCGGTGGCGGTGGCGCTGACGCTGGTTCCGGCGGTGCTGGTGGTCGGTGGCCGGGTCGGTTTGTTCGAACGTAAACGGAAGATCAAAGTTCGTCGCTGGCGGCGGATCGGCACGGCGATCGCGCGGTGGCCCGCACCCATCCTCACCGCGGCCGTCGCGGTCGCGCTGATCGGCCTGCTGACCCTACCGGGGTACAAACCCAGCTACAACGACCAGAGGTACATCCCTAAAGACATCCCGGGCAATCTGGGGTTCGCCGCCGCCGAGCGTCACTTCCCCCAGTCGCGGATGATGATGCCCGAGATTTTGTTGATCGAAGCCAACCGCGATATGCGCAATCCGGCCGATCTCCTGGTGCTGAACAAGGTCGCCAAGGGCGTGTTTGCCGTGCCCGGCATTGCCAGCGTGCAGTCCATCACGCGGCCCGAAGGCACCCCGATCGAACACACCTCGATTCCGTTCATGCTCAGCATGTCCAACGCCAGCCAGCTGCAGAACATGAAGTTTCAGAAGGACCGGATGAACGACCTGCTCAAGCAGGCCGCCGATCTGGCCGAAACGATCAAGCTGATGCAACGCATGTACGGGTTGATGCAACAACTCACCAACACGACGCACCATATGGTCGCCCAAACCCACGAGATGACCGAAATCACCGAGGAGTTGCGGGACCACATCTCGGACTTCGAGGATTTCTGGCGGCCCATCCGCAACTACTTCTACTGGGAACAGCACTGCTACGACATCCCCATCTGCTGGTCGCTGAAATCCATCTTCGATTCGATCGACGGGGTCGACGAGATCAGCGGCAAGCTGGAAGACCTGGTCAAAGACCTCGACCAGCTGGACCTGCTGATGCCCCAGATCCTGCAACAGTTTCCGCCGATGATCGGGACCATGCAGCGCACCCGGACCATGATGCTCACGATGCACAGCACCATGTCCGGGATCTTCGGGCAGATGGAGGACGCCAACGACGACCCGACGGCCATGGGCAAGGCGTTCGACGCGGCCAAGAACGACGATTCCTTCTACCTGCCGCCGGATGTGCTCAAGAATAAGGACTTCAAGCGCGTCATGAAGGTGTTCCTGTCGCCGGACGGGAAGGCCGCCCGCATGCTCATTTCGCAGCGGGGCGACCCGGCGACCACCGAGGGCATGGCGCGGGTCGACGCGATCAATACCGCGGCCGAGGAGGCGCTCAAGGGGACGCCGCTGGAAAGCGCCAAGATCTACCTCACCGGCAGCGCGGCGATGGTGAAGGACCTGGTGGACGGCTCCAAATACGACCTGTTGATCGCGGGCGTCGGCGCGCTGTGCCTCATTTTCACGATCATGCTGATCATCACCCGCAGCTTTGTCGCCGCCCTGGTGATCGTGGGGACGGTGGCGCTGTCGCTGGGCGCGTCGTTCGGGTTGTCGGTGCTGGTCTGGCAGTACATCCTCGGCATCCAAATCCACTGGATGGTCCTGGTGATGTCGGTGATCCTGCTGTTGGCGGTCGGATCTGACTACAACCTGTTGCTGGTGTCCCGGATGAAGGAGGAACTCGGCGCCGGGATCAAGACGGGCCTCATCCGGGCGATGGGCGGCACCGGCAAGGTCGTCACGTCGGCGGGGTTGGTGTTCGCGTTCACCATGATGTCCATGGTGGTCAGCGACCTGCGTGTCATCGGCCAGGTCGGGAGCACGATCGGCCTGGGCCTGTTGTTCGACACCCTGGTGGTGCGGGCGTTCATGACCCCGTCGATCGCGGCGCTGCTGGGCCGCTGGTTCTGGTGGCCGCAACGGGTACGCCCCCGCCCCGCCAGCACCCTGCTTCGGTCGGCCGGGCCTCGGCCCTTGGTGCGTGCCCTGCTGCTGGGAGAGCAGCGGTAGGAGGCGAATTGAGCGCCGAACACCCCCGACCGCCGCTCATCGCGCGGGTGATCCGCACGCTGTCGCCGCTCATCATCCTGGCGTGGATAGCGCTGGTGTTGGTGGTGACGCTGGCGATCCCGTCGCTGGAGGAGGTCGGCCAAGAACATTCCGTGTCGCTGAGTCCCCAGGACGCGCCGTCGGTGCAGGCGATGCTGCGGATGGGCAAGGACTTCAAGGAATCCGATTCGGATAGCTTCGCGATGATCGTGCTGGAGGGCCAGCAGCCGCTCGGCGACGACGCGCACGCCTACTACGCCGGATTGATGCGCGACCTTCGCGACGATCCCAAGCATGTCGAGCATGTGCAGGACCTGTGGGGGGATCGCCTCACCGCGTCCGGTGTGCAAAGCGACGACGGTAAAGCCACGTATGTGCAACTGAATCTCGCTGGCAACCAAGGCACGACGTTGGGCGACGAGTCCGTGGCGGCGGTCCGCAATATCGTCCAGCGGACGCCCCCGCCGCCCGGGGTGAAGGTCTATGTCACCGGCCCCGCACCGCTGAACTCCGATATGCAGCACAGCGGCAACAAATCCATCCTGAAGATCACCGCGGTCACCGTGGCGATGATCTTCACGATGCTGCTGCTGGTATACCGCTCGGTGATCACCGTGGTGCTGCTGCTGACCATGGTTGGGATCGAATTGGCCGCGGCACGCGGGATCGTCGCGTTTCTCGGCCATAGCAATGTCCTGGTGCTGTCGACGTTCGCGATCAATCTGTTGGTGTCGCTCGGGATCGCGGCCGGAACCGATTACGGGATCTTCTTCTTCGGCCGCTATCAGGAGGCGCGCCAGGCCGGCCAGGACCGCGAGCAGGCGTACTACACCACCTACCGCGGGGTCGCGCCCGTCGTCTTGGCGTCCGGTTTGACGATCGCCGGGGCCATCTTCTGTCTCAGCTTTGCCCGGATGCCGTACTTCCAGACCATTGGTGTGCCGTGCGCGGTGGGGATGCTGGTCGCGGTCGCGGTCGCGCTGACCCTGGTCCCGGCGGCGCTGGCCGTCGGCAGCCGCGTCGGGCTGTTCGACCCCAAGCGCAGGATCCGCGTCCGGCGCTGGCGACGGGTCGGCACCGCGATCGTCCGCTGGCCCGGGCCGATTCTGGTGGCCACCTGCGCGATCGCGCTGATCGGGCTGCTCACCCTGCCGGGCTATAAGACCAGCTACAACGACCGGCTCTACATCCCCAAAGACATTCCCGCCAACCAGGGCTACGCGGCCGCCGACCGCCATTTCTCCCAAGCCCGGATGATGCCCGAGATCCTGCTGATCGAGGCCAATCACGACATGCGCAACCCGACGGACTTCCTGGTGCTGAACAAACTGGCCAAGGGCGTCTTCCGGGTGCCCGGCATTTCCCGGGTGCAGGGCATCACGCGGCCCGAGGGGACCCCGATCGACCACACGTCGATACCGTTCCTGCTCAGCATGCAAAACGCCAGCCAGATGCAGACCCTGCATTTCCAGAAGGACCAAATGAAGGAGATGCTCAAACAGGCTGACGAGATGACCGAAATGATCGGCATCATGCAGCGCATGTACGGTCTGACCCAACAACTCACCAACACGACCCATCGCATGGTCGGCAAGACGCATGAGATGGAGGAAATCACCGCGGACCTGCGGAACCATATTGCGGATTTTGAGGATTTCTGGCGGCCGATCCGCAACTACTTCTACTGGGAACCACACTGCTACGACATTCCCATCTGCTGGTCGATACGAGCCATCTTCGATTCGATCGACAGTGTTGACGAGCTGAGCGACAAGCTGGCGGACGTCGTCAAGGAACTTGACCACATCGATGCGCTGTTGCCGCAACTGCTCACCCAGTTCCCGCCGATGATCGCGACCATGCGCAGCATGCGCACCATGACGCTCACCATGCACAGCACCATGTCCGGGATCTTCGACGAGATGGACGACATGAGCGAGGACGCGACCGCGATGGGTCAGGCGTTCGATGCGGCCAAAAACGACGATTCCTTCTATCTGCCTCCGGAAGTGTTCCAGAACAAGGACTTCCAGCGCGCGATGAGTTCGTTCCTGTCCCCCGACGGGAAAGCGGCCCGGCTGTTCATCTCCCATCGCGGCGACCCCACGACCCCCGAGGGGATAGCGCGGATCGACAAGATCAAGACCGCGGCCGAGGAGGCGCTCAAGGGCACCCCGCTGCAGGACGCCAAGATCTACATGGCCGGCACCGCATCGACCTATAAAGACTGGCGGGACGGCTCCAAATACGATCTGTTGATCGCGGGAGTCGCGTCGCTGTGCCTGATCTTCACGATCATGCTGATCATCACCCGCAGCTTTGTCGCCGCCCTGGTGATCGTGGGCACGGTGGCGCTGTCGCTGGGCGCCTCGTTCGGGCTGTCCGTGCTGATTTGGCAGTACATCCTCGGCATCAAGCTGCATTGGATGGTGCTGGCGATGTCGGTGATCGTCCTGTTGGCGGTGGGGTCCGACTACAACCTGTTGCTGGTCTCCCGTTTCAAGGAAGAAATCGGCGCGGGCCTAAACACCGGCATCATCCGCGCGATGGGCGGCACCGGCAAAGTCGTCACCTCGGCGGGGCTGGTGTTCGCGTTCACGATGGCCTCGATGGTGGTCAGCGATCTGCGGATCATCGGCCAGGTCGGCACCACGATTGGGCTGGGCCTGATGTTCGACACCTTGATCGTGCGGTCGTTCCTGACACCGTCGATCGCCGCGCTGCTGGGGCGGTGGTTCTGGTGGCCGCAGGCGGTGCGTCCGCGCCCGGCCAGCGCCCTGCTGCGGCCGTACGCACCGCGTCCGGTGGCGCGGTCCCTGCTGCTGGGCGAGGACGACCCCGACGACGACGCCGTCACCGCCGAGATCCCGGTACCACCGGTCTAGCGGTGGCCCGTTTTGGTCCTGTCGTTCGTGTCGCGGGCGCAGTGTTGGGCATCGAGACTGAAGTGAGGGCCTCGAGCCTGACGTGAGGGCATCGAGACTGAAGCCACGGCCTCGAGACTGCGGTCAGGGCACCGAGACTGCGGCGACGCCGTATTTTCGCGCCGATAGTGGGCCTGTGCGCAGAGTCGGCGCCCTGAGCGCAGGCTCGACGCCCTGGACGCAGACTCGATGCCGTGTGTTCAGCCTCGCCGACGTGAGTTCAGTCTCGACGCCGCTACCGCAGGCTCGGTGCCCTGGACGCAGTCTCGGTGCGCAGCAGCGGTTTTGCCGGCAAATCGCCTGCTGTTCATGGGGTTACTCCTTGGTGTGATCGGTGTGTTCGGGCGTGTGGTCGGGTCCGCCCAGGACCTCGTCGAGCCAGTTGTAGATGCGCCCGAGGGCCAGGCGCTGCGCCCCGGATTGGCAGTGCGCTCCGGCGCCTTCGGCCGCGGTGAACTCGAGCGCCCACGACCTCAGCGACGCACAGGCCATCACTCCGGCGCAGCACCGTGCCACCCAAATCCAGGCCATGCTGGACCGGGCCCGCGACCGCGGCGAGCCTGCCCTGCACTACCTCGACGTGCTGGACTGCATCCTGGCGCCGATCTATCTGCGGGCCCTGATCGGTGTGGCCCCCGACGCCGGCGACCGGTCCACGTTCATCGACCGCGCACTCAGCTCGCCTACTGCGACCGAAGTATCGTGACCGACTTGTCGATCTTCTTGAACGACGTGAACGTCTCGGACGGAACACCGAACAGCGCGGACAGCACGTGCGGCGGCAGTTTGCTGATTGATGCGCCGATCCCGATGTCGTCCTTGCCTTCTTGAGTGCTCGCGTTGAACACGATGACCAGGTTCAAGTCTTCGTGGCCCTTGTTCTCGAAGTAGTGCAGCGAGCCTTGCGGCGCGAACACCACGTCACCGGGATGAGCGTCGAAAGTTTCCGTGTTGCCAACGGGATCCAGCAGGGTCCAGGTCGCGACGCCACTGGTGATGACGTTGATCTCCCACGCACTCGGATGCCAGTGCGGCTCCCGGATGCCGCCCGGCTGCAACGTGACGAACACAACGCTGGCCTGCTGGCCTTTGAGGATTGGGAAGTTGTCTTCGTGAGCCTGGCGCAGCGAGCTACCGTCGAAGGTGGTGGCGGGCAAGGCGCCGAGATGAAAGAGATGTGATTGCGTGGTGATGAGCTCGGCGGGTATCCGGGGATCCCCGAAGCGTGTGGCGTCAGCGGTCACTGGCCCCTCCTCTTTATCAGTCGGATAGCCGGCGGGGCCGCCGGATAACGCCCGGTCGACGCCCGCTCCGCCCAGCGCCGCCACTCCGGCAACGCCTGCTCCTCCCAGCATTTTTCGTCGGTTGATGGGCATGCACGGATAGTAAGAAAAGAGGCTGTGCGAAGCCTGGCAAATCGGTGTCGCAGAGTCGTGCAAACCACCCGGGTCGCGGTCACGCCTGCAGCCACGGTGCGCAGCTTCGAGGTCGCCGGGCAGGGGCGACGGCAATGCGCTATGCGCCGTGGTTGCCGTCGCGCAGGGATTCGATCATGCTCCGCAGGATCCGCAACGCGGCTGACTGCTCGGCCTCGGTCAGGCCGGCCAGCATGCGGACCTCGACGGATCGGACCGCGGCGCTCGCCTTCTGAAGGCTGCGTCGGCCGCGAGGCGTGAGCCGGGTGGGAAGAACCTTCCCGACGGGCGCCTCCGCGGGCCTGGTCACGTAGCCGTCTCGTTCGAGGGCCTGGAGCAGCACGTTCATCGACTGCCGTGTCACGAACGCGCCCCGGGCGAGCTCGGAGTTCGACAAGCCCGGTCGTTGAGCCAGCAGCTCGAGGCAGGCGTAGTGCGTCACGCTCATCCCGAGTGGCCGCAGCACCTCCTCCATGGCTGCGCGCAGGACGCTCGACGCCTCTTTCAGCAGGTAGCCCAGTGACGTCTCAAGATCGACGCCGGCACCGTCTTGACCCATGTCAGAATTCTGACATAGATTGACCTATGTCAGAAATCTGACACGACGCGAAGGAGCCTCCCCATGCCCGCCACCGGTCCCGACTTCATCTCGCTGCAAGCGCGCGACCTCGACGCTTCGCAAGCGTTCTACGAGCGGTACCTCGGCCTCGTCCGCTCAAAGGCCGGACCTCCGCACGCCGTCGTCTTCGAGACGAAGCCGATCGCGTTCGCAATCCGCGACCTCATCCCCGGCACCGATCTCGCATCCGTGGCCCAGCCCGGCATCGGTGCCGCGATCTGGCTTCACGCCACCGACGTCCAGGCCATCCACGACGCGCTGGCCGCCGACGGGCACACCATCGTCTCCCCACCGATCGACGGCCCCTTCGGTCGAACATTCACCTTCGCCGACCCCGACGGCTACCAGGTCACTCTCCACGACCGCGCCTGATCGGATGGCGGCGAACCGCCCACACGCTGTGAGCTGGGCGATTAGAGTCGGGGCATTCCGTCGGAAGGAGTCCACAATGGTCAAACTGTCGTTGACCAGGCTGGCTGTCGCGGTGGGCGGTGCGGCGTTGTCGTTGACGGCCGGGGCGGGGATCGCATCCGCCGACCCCGATCTGGGGCCGATCGTCAATACCACCTGCAGTTATCCGCAAGTGGTGGCGGCGCTCAAGGCGCAGGACCCGGCCGCTGCCGCGCAATTCAACTCATCGCCGATGCAGCAGAATTTTCTGCGTCAGTTCCTCGCCGCGAATCCCGACCAGCGCCAGCAGCTGGCTGATCAACTCGCCAGCACGCCGGGGGCCGACCAGAACTTGGCGATCATCCAAGGGGTTTTCAACACCTGCAACAACTTCTGAGGTGCTGCACCCCAGGCTTAGTCCTTGACGAAGCAGTACATCCGGTACGACATCCGCCCGGTTTGCAGGGTCCGCAATACCCAGGAGCCTTGCGCGCGGGTTAACCCGCGGACCAGTCCCGGCACGTGGCGGTCGATCACGTCTTGGGTGTGCTGCGCATTCTTCTCCAACCCGCGCACCACCTCGGCGTTGATCTCCCGCTGCGACAGCATCCGCAACGGCCCGTTGGCCAGCGCCTCGTCCCAGGCCGCGAAACCGTCGGTCAATCGCGAATCGGCGTACAGGAAATGCCCGCCCGGCGACAGCACGCGCGCTACCTCGGTAAGGAAAACCGGGAAATGCGGATAGTGCACCGACGATTCGATATTGATCACCGCGTCGAAGGATTCGTCGGGAAAGGGCAGCTTCTCGGCGTCGCCTTGCACGAACTTCAGGCCGGGCAGGTTGTGCCGCTTTTGACAAAAGGCGATCCCGGCGGAGTTCAGGTCCAGTCCGGTGTAGGACGCCGGCTGCAGCGTGCGCGTCAGGTAGGAGGCCCCGCCGCCGTGCCCGCACCCGACCTCGAGCACCCGCTTGCCGCGGAGATCGTCCGCCTGGGTCGCGGTGCTGTGGTAGAGCTGGATGCAGTACCGGTTGGGTTCGTCGTCGGCGTCCAGCGCTAGACCCATCGGCGGATCCTCTTCGTAGCCGTAGTTGATGAAAACCACGTCGTCGTCGGCAAACCGACGCGTCACGAAGGGGTAAATGTATTTCTGAATATGCTTGAGACCCAGCTTCTCGCCGAAGTTCCATTCCAGCGGATTGCGAAACACGCGGTCTTTGAGGTCCATGGCCGGAGTATGGCAGAGACATCGGCGCGGTGCGGTTGATTGCGCACCTCCGGACAATTTTGTCCACGGTCGGCAGTGACGCCGTGGCGCACTGCCGCGGCTACCCGCCATTCTGGTCACCCACGACGCAATGCGGCGCGGTAACCTCATTCTCACGGCGTTATCGGCGCACCGACAGGAAGCGGGAGGTCCCATGCCCGACACGAACCACCCGGACGAACCCGTCACCCGCGATGCCCGCTTCATCAAGACCGCGATCGCGATCCTCGGCGAAACCGGGCGCACCGACTTCACCGTGCAAGAGGTGGTGGCCCGCTCCAAGACCTCACTGCGCGCCTTCTACCAGCATTTCTCCAGCAAGGATGACCTGCTGCTGGCGCTGTTCGACAAGACGATGGCCCAATCGGCGCAGGTCTGGCGGGCCGAGACCACCGGCCTGGACAGCGCGTCGGCGCTGAAGCTGGTGATCGACCGAATCAGTGCCCAACCCGAATCGAGCACCCAGGACAGCCTCAACCGGGCGCTGAGCCTGTACAACCAGCACCTGGCCGAGACCCGGCCGCGGGACTACGCCCGGGTGCTGTCCCCGCTGCACCAGTTGTTCTGCGACCTGGTGCAGCGCGGGGTCACCGAGGGGGCATTTCGGCCCGGACTCGACGTGGGCGCCGCGGCGGCGATCATCATGCAGACTGTGCTGGGCGCGCTGCGATTGCATTGGCTCGGCGCCGAATTGACCGGCACCCCGATCGACGCCGGCCAGCTGCACGACTTCTGCGTCGGTGCGCTGACCGCCGACACCGACCCGCCCGCCCCGGCGACGTCGCTCGGTGACATCTTCGATCAGATCGGGATGCGGGGTACCGCGCTGGGCCACGCCGGTGACGACACCTACGTCACCGAAATCCCGGTCAGCCCCTTGGTGGTCAACACCTCCGGGGCGCTGCAGGGCGGTCTGATCGCCACCTTGGCCGACGTGGCCGCCGGGGCGTTCGGCCTGCGGTTCATCCCGCCGGGCCACGGGTTGACCACCGCCGATCTGGCCGTCCGCTACCTGCGCCCGATTCGGGAGGGCGCCGCGCGGGCGGTGCCCAAGATCTTGCGGGCGGGCCGGCGGTCGGTGATCGCCCAGGTCGACATCTTCCGCAGCTCCGACGACGAACTGGCGGCCACCGCCACCCTCAACTTCGCCGTGGTCGACTACCCGACCGACGGTGCGGCGCCCCGCAAAACGTAATTCGCGTTCGTCCTATTACCGTCGTCGCGCTCCGATGGTAACGTCATTACCGCGATGCGTTAGCCCTGTCCAGGAGGTCGCCATGCCGTCTCGCGAGCTTTCCTTCCCGGTGTTCGACGCCGACAACCACATGTACGAAACCGAGGAGGCGCTGACCAAGTTCTTGCCGGATCACCGCAAGCACGTCATCGACTACGTCCAGGTGCGGGGCCGCACCAAGATCGTCGTGCGCGGGCACATCAGCGACTACATCCCCAACCCCACCTTCGAGGTGGTCGCGCGCCCCGGCGCGCAGGAGGAGTACTTCCGGCACGGCAGCGGCGGCAGGAGCTACCGCGAGGTGATGGGCGAGCCGATGAAGGCGATCCCGGCGTTCCGCGAGCCGGGACCGCGGCTGGAGAAGATGGACGAGCTCGGCGTCGACTACGCGTTGATGTTCCCGACGCTGGCCAGCCTCGTCGAGGAGCGGATGAAAGACGATCCCGAGCTGATCCACGACGTCATCCACGCGCTGAACCAGTGGATGTATGAGACCTGGTCGTTCAACTACCAGGACCGCATCTTCGCCACCCCGGTGATCACCCTGCCGATCGTCGACCGCGCCCTGGAAGAACTCGACTGGTGTCTGCAGCGGGGCGCCAAAACGGTGCTGGTGCGGCCCGCCCCGGTGCCCGGCTACCGTGGCACCCGCTCGTTCGGGCTGGAGGAGTTCGACCCGTTCTGGCAAGCCTGCATCAAGGCCGGTATCCCGGTGTCCATGCACGCCTCGGACAGCGGCTACTCGGAATTCCTCAACGTGTGGGAGCCCGGCGACGAATTCCTGCCGTTCAAACCCACCGCGTTCCGGATGGTCGCGATGGGCAAGCGTCCGATCGAGGACGCGATGAGCGCGCTGGTCTGCCACGGTGCGCTGTTCCGCAACCCGGAATTGCGGGTGTTGTCGATCGAGAACGGCGCCGACTGGGTGCCGTATTTGTTCAAGCAGTTCAAGAGCGTCTACGCGAAGATGCCGCAGTCGTTCCCGGAGGACCCGGTCGAGGGATTCAAGCGCTGCGTGTACATCAGCCCGTTCTGGGAGGACAACTTCGTCGACATCGCCAAAATGGTGGGCACCGACCGGATCGTGTTCGGCTCCGACTGGCCGCACCCCGAGGGCCTCAAGGACCCGATCACCTTCGTCGATGATTTGGCCGGTCTGCCGCAGGCCGACATCGAAAAGATCATGGGCGGCAACATGATGGAGCTGTTCAAGATCGCCAAGCCGGTCCCGGCCTGACCTCGCGCCCCTCGGCGAGCAGACGCAGAATCGCACGGATACCGCATGTATCGTGCGATTCTGTGTCTGCTCGCGCGACGCGCCCCTCCGACGGCTAGGGCCCGGACCAGGGTTTGGCGCGCAGGAAACCGCCGGCGTCAACCCGGATCTGCTGACCGGTGACATACCGGGAGACGTCCGACGCCAAGAACAGCACCAATTCGCTGACGTCTTCGGGCTCGATGTAGGGAATCGGCATCACCTGCAACGCGGGGAAGGCGAGCTCGGCGTCGGCGCGCGACGGGTTGGGGAGGTCGGGCCGGAACGCCCGATACATCGGCCGGCTGTGCAGCATAGGGGTGTTGCAGTTCGTCGGGTGGATCGCGTTGACCCGAATATTGTTGGGCGCCAACGCCAACGCCAGGTCGTTGACGTAGTGCGCGACGACCTGTTTGGCGAAGCCGTAGCCCGCGCCGCCGGGCCCGGCGTCGATACCGCCGGTGTTCTGCGAGGCCAAAAACGCTGCCAGCGAACCGGTGGCGATGATCGACGCGCCGGCGTGCAGGTGTTTGAGGCTGGCGTGCACCAGGTTCAGCACCCCGATCAGGTCGACGTCGATGGCGTCGGCGAACGCCTGGGTGGGCCCGCCGGCGGTCAGCGGCGCGATGCCGGCGTTGGCGACCACCACGTCCAAATGCCCGAACTGGGCCACCCCCGCGTCGATCGCGGCCGCCAACGCGACCCGATCCCGGACATCGGCGATCGCGGTGAACGCGCTGCGGCCTTCCTTTTCCACCAGCCGCGCGGTCTCGTCCAGGTCTTCGGGCCGGGCCAGCGGATAGTCGTTGGTGGCGATGTCCTGGCACACGTCGACCGCGATGATGTCGGCGCCCTCGGCGGCGAGCATCCGGGCGTGTGACCGTCCCTGGCCGCGCGCCGCGCCGCTGATCACCGCCACCTTGCCCGCGACTTTGCCCATCGCCGGTCCTCTCCAGGCCTACGGACCGTAATCTAGTAAAGATAGAAAAGTAGCGGTTCCACCGTCAAGCGCCGCCCGGCTGGCCGCCGCCGCGAGCGTGCGCAAACGTACGCAAAACCGCGGCGAAACCCGGACATTTGTGCACGCTCGCGGCCAAAGTAGGCCTCACCGCTCGCGGCCGTGGCGCACCTGGTTGAACGGCACGCCGCGGTCGGCGGCGTATTCGCGGGGGAAGTTCAGCACCCGTTCGGCGATGACGTTGCGGGCCATCTCGGTGGACCCGCCGCCCAAACACACCGTCTGCCGGGACAGGTAGCGCAGCCCGGTCTCCAGGCCGTCGCCGGGTTCGCCGACCACCCCGGCGGTTCCGGCGATCGCCAGCGCGGTGTCGACGTCGGTGGTGACGGTCTCGGCGTGGAACAGCCGGATCAAGGTTCCGCCGGCCGGCGGCAAGGTGCCGTCTTGCACGCTGCGGGTGACGTGGTCGACCAGCTGGTCGCTGACCGCCCGGTGCACCAGCGCCCGTCCGGCCAGCGCCCGCACCCGCTCGTTGTCGGCCTGGCCGGTCTTTTCCGCCAGCGCCACATAGTCGACCGGTGTGGACCGGCCGCCCTCGCTGCCGGTGCCGCTGGCGAACTCCGAGCCCTGCCCCACCGCGCGGCGTTCGTGATACAGCTGCCGCGACGCCACCGCCCAGCCGTGGTCCACCTCCCCGACCACCGCGTCGTCGCCGACGTCGACGCCGTCGAGGAACTCCTCGCAAAACTCGGTGGACCCGTTGAGTTGGGTGATGCGCCGCAACGTGATTCCGGGATGGTTAATCGGCACCAGGAACATGGTCAGCCCCTCATGCTTGGGCACCTCCCAGTTGGTGCGGGCCAAACACAGCCCGTAGTCCGCGGCGAATGCGCTGGTGCTCCACGTCTTTGCCCCGGTGATTACCCAGCGGTCGCCGCGGCGCTCGGCCCGGGTGATCACCCCGGCCAGATCCGATCCGCCGCTGGGTTCGGACAACAACTGCACCAGCACCTCGTCGCCGCGCAACGCGGCATGAATGTGGCGCCGCTTTTGCTCCTCGCTGCCGGTGTCGAGCAGGGTGGCGCAGCAGATGGTGAACGTCGGGGTGTTGAGGATCAGCGGCATCTCATAGCTGAGGCTCGCGGCGTCGAAGGCGCGCTGATAGGGGTGGTCCAAGCCCAGCCCGCCGTACTCGCGGGGGAAGCAGATCCCGGCGAAACCGCCGTCGTACAGCCGTTTTTGCAGTTCCCGGGCGCGCTGCCAGCAGCGTTCGTCGTCCCGGTCGGCGACCGGCGGCGCGGCGGGATCGATGCGCGGCATGTTCTCCGCCAGCCAGGCTTTGGCCCGGGCCGCGAACTGCTCCACCGATTCGGTCATCGCACCGACCTCCCCGCTTCGGCGTCGGCATACACCCGCAGGTTGTGCTCCTCGGGGGTGCCGAACATGGAGCGGTACAACGTGACTCGGCGCAGATACAGGTGCAGGTCGTGCTCCCAGGTGACGCCGATACCGCCGTGCAGCTGGATGCAGTCCTGCACGATCGGCGTGGCCATCTCCCCCACATACGACTTGGCGACGCTGGCCGAGCGCCCGGCTTGTGGTGCGCGCGCGGCAATGTCGGCCACCGCGGCCGCGGTGGTGGCCCGGCAGGCCTCCAGCCACATCTTCATATCGGCGAAGCGGTGTTTGAGCGCCTGATACGACGCCAGCGGCCGGCCGAAGGTGTGCCGATCCCGAGCCCAGTCGACGGTGAAGCCGAACACCGTGTCCAAGACGCCGACCACCTCGGCGCACTGCAGCACCTGGGCGATCTGGCTTTGCCGCTCGATCAGCGCGGCGGTGTCGTCGACGCCGCCGACCGCCGCGGTGGGCTCGACGCTCACCCCGTCGAACTGCACCCGAGCGTACTGCTTGACCAGGTCGATGCACTGCTGCGGCTCGATCCGCACGCCCGGCGCGTTCGTCGGGACCAGGAATTGCCGCACCGCGCCGTCGCAGCGGGCCACCACCAACAGCACCTCGCTGTCGGCGCCCGCCTCGACCCGGTCCTTGACCCCGTCGATGCGGTAGCCGGCGGCGGTGCGGGTGGCGGTGACCGACGGCTCCAGCGGCGCCCAGCCGCGGCCCGGTTCGTAGACCGCCCAGGACGCCACCGTGTCGCCGGAAACCAGCGCACCGATAGTGGCGGCGTGCGGTTGCGGATCGGGGCCGCCGCACAGCCCGGCGAGCACGGTGCTGACCGGGTACAGCGGTCCGGGCGCCACCGTGGCGCCGATCCGCTCGGCGAGCATGGCCAGGTCCGCGACCCCGTTGCCCGAGACGCTGCCCCCGCCGAACTCCTCGGGCACCAGCAGACCGGTCCAGCCCAGTTCGGCGATGCGACGCCACCACTGCCGGTCGAAGGAGATCCCCGCGGCGTGCAGCGCCCGCACTTTGCTCAGCGGCGCCTCTTGCTGCAGAAACGCCTGCGCGGTCGAGGCGAAGAGTATGTTTTCGGGGGAATCGACGGCGGTCATGTTGCTGATCGGTCCTCATCGGAGTTCGAGTGTCTGCGATGCTAGCAACGAGCGATACCGTAAAAGATACCGGAGTGCAGTCGATAATGACGTTGACGAGCGTGGGCCTGCGTGGCTGAGGACGCCGAAGCGGCGGATACCGCGGAGCCCGAGGACGCCGCCGACACCGACGACCCCGAGGTTGCCGAGCCGGCACCCAAGCGCCGTCCGGCATGGGTGTCGACGGCGCTGACCGCCGCCGCGCTCGCCGTCATCTGCGGTTTGCTGGCGTCAAGCGCCTACCTGGGCTGGCACCACCACGCCGCCGCCCACCACCGGGCGCAGACGGCCGCGTTCGCCGCCGCCGCCAAGCAGGAACTGATCAACCTGACCTCGTTCAACTACACCCACGCCAAGGATGACGTGCAGCGGGTGCTCGACAACGCCACCGGGGAGTTCAAGGACGACTTCACCAAGCGGGCCGACGATTTCACCGCGGTGGTCGAGCAGTCCAAGGTGGTCACCGAGGGCACGGTGACCGCGGTCGCGGTGGAGTCGATGAGCACAGACGCCGCGGTGGTGCTGGTGTCGGCGACCTCGAACGTCACCAATGCCGCGGGCGCCCAAGAGGAGCCGCGGGCCTGGCGGATGCGGATGACGGTCACCCGCGACGGTGATCAGTACAAGGTGTCGAAGGTCGAGATGGTGTCGTGACCGGCCAGACGCAGCGCGAACCCCGCCGGCCGCTGTCGAGTCGGCGGATCGAGCTGAAAGTCGTTCCGACCGTGCTGATCGCGCTGCTGCTGGCGTCGGCCGGCCTGACGGCGTGGCTGTATTTCGGCTGGTACCGCACCGACCAACGCACCGACGAGGCCGTCGCGCACGCGGCGGTGCGGGCCGCCTCCGACGGCATGGTGGCGATCCTGTCCTTCTCCCCCGACACGGTCGACGCCGACGTCAACGCCGCCAAGTCGCATCTGACCGGCGACTTCCTGTCCTCCTACGACGACTACACCCGCAAGATCATCGCGCCGGCGGCCAAGGACAAGTCGGTGCACATCACCGCCGCGGTCGTCGGCGCGGCGGTCGCGGACTTGGATCCCGATTCGGCCACCGTGCTGGTCTTCGTCAATCAGACCACCACCAGCAAGGACAAGCCCGGCCCGTCGGTGGCGGCCAGCAGCGTGTTGGTGAGGTTGGCGAAGGTCGGCGACACCTGGCTGATCTCGAAGTTCGAACCGGCCTGACCCGCCGTCCCGGCACCGGATCACCCGAAAGGGGTGACACTGAATCGATAATTTGTAAAGCTAGGGGGCCAGCTGGTGACCGATGGCCGAGGAGCGGAACCGCGATGACCGACGTGCAAAGCGACACCGGGGTGTTAGCCGGCGAGGAGCGGATGCTCATCGACGGCGAGCTGCAGCACACCGCGACCGACGCCAAATTCGACGTCGTCCACCCGGCCAGCGAAGAGGTCGTCGGGCAGGCCACCGACGGCACCACCGCGGATATGGACCGGGCGGTCGCCGCCGCCCGGCGCGCGTTCGACACCACCGAGTGGTCGCGCGACGTGGCGTTCCGCTACCACTGCCTGACCCAGCTGCAGGAGGCGTTGACCCGAAACAAAGAGCGGCTGCGCCGGATTCTGGTGACCGAGGTGGGCTGCCCGATCTCTGTGACCGGCAGCCAGATTGAGGATCCGATCGCCGAAGTCGGGCATTGGGCCAACCACGGCAAGGACTTCGCGTACCTGGTCGACACCGGGGTACACCCCACCCAGCTGGGCCCGGCCCGCCGCAAGATCCATTACGACGCGGTCGGCGTGGTCGGGGCGATCACGCCGTGGAATGTGCCGCTGTACCTCAACATCGCCGAGACCGTCCCGGCGTTGATGGCCGGCAACACCGTGGTGCTCAAACCCGCGCAGCTCACCCCGTGGTCGGGCAGCGAGCTGGGCCGCATCGTGGCCGAGGAGACCGACATCCCCGCCGGGGTCTTCAACGTGGTGGTCTCCAACGCCAACGAGGTGGGGGCCGCGCTGGCCGCCGACCCGCGCGTCGACATGATCACCTTCACCGGGTCGACGGCCACCGGGCGCGCGATCCTGGCCGCCGGCGCGGCGACGGTGAAAAAGACGCTGCTGGAGTTGGGCGGCAAGTCTGCGCACATCGTGCTCGACGACGCCGATTTGGGTGCGGCGCTGCCGATGGCGGCGATGATGGCGTGCGTCATGAGCGGCCAAAGCTGCATTCTGCCCAGCCGGATCCTGTTGCCGCGCAGCCGCTACGACGAAGGCCTGGAGATCCTCAAGGCCAGCATGGAAGCCTTCCCGGTCGGCGATCCGTGGGATCCGGGCAAGATGCAGGGCCCGCAGATCAGCGAGACGCAACGCCAAAAGGTGCTGGGGCTCATCGCATCCGGGGTGGCGGCCGGTGCCACGGTCGTCACCGGCGGCGGCGTCCCCGAGCAGCTGCCCACCGGGTACTACGTGGCGCCGACGCTGCTGTCCGACGTCGACCCGGACGCCCGGATCGCGCAGGAGGAAATCTTCGGCCCGGTGCTGACCGTCACCGGCTACGACGGCGACGACGAGGCGATCGCGATCGCCAACAACTCCATCTACGGCCTGTCCGGTGAGGTGTCGTCGGTCGACGTCGACCGCGCGCTGGGCGTCGCGCAGCGGATGCGCACCGGCAATGTCACCATCAACGGCAAGTCGCATTTCGGGATCACCAGCCCGTTCGGTGGCACCAAACAAAGCGGGCTGGGCCGGCGCAACGGCGCCGAGGGTTTCCTGGAATACCTGGAATCCAAGACCATCGGGTTGCCCGAGTAACGCCGTGGACGTCCAGCGGATCGGCGACCAGCTGGCCATTGCGGCGTTGCTGGCCAGCTACGCCCGGGCGGTGGACACCAAGGACTGGGCCCTGTACCGGTCGGTGTTCACCGACGACGCCGTCATCGACTACACCTCGGCGGGGGCGATCGCCGGGCCCCGCGACGAGGTCGCCGACTGGCTGTCCGCCGGGTTCGCCGCGATCGAGATGAGCATGCACTACATCACCAATATCGAAAGCGAGGTCGACGGCGACACCGCGCGGGTGCGGGCGATGTTCTACAACCCGATGCAGCTGCCCGGCGTCGACGGGCTCAGCTACTGCGGCGGCTACTACCACCACCAGCTGGTGCGCACCGGCGACGGGTGGCGCAGCCGCAATCTGGTCGAAGAGAACGTCTGGTTTGTCAACGGGCCGGCCGGGTTATGAAGTTCTGGTCGGGCACCGCGTTCATGAAGACCGCGGAGGCGCCGCTGGTGGCGCGGCTGCTCGACGAGGCCGGCTTCGACGGCATCACCTGCTCGGATCATCTGATCTACCCGCGGGAGCTGACCTCGCCGTACCCGTCGCCCACCGGCAAACCGATGTGGTCCCCGGAGACGGCCTGGCCGGACTCCTGGGTGTTGATCGGCGCGATGGCCGCGGTGACCCGCCGGCTGCGGTTCACCAACGCCGTCTACATCGCCCCGGCCCGCCCGCTGCTGGAGGTGGCCAAGCAGGTGGCCACCGCGTCGGTGCTGTCCGGGGGCCGAGTCTCCCTGGCGGCCGGGATCGGCTGGATGCGTGAGGAATACGAGCTGTTGGGCCAGGATTTCGCGACGCGGGGCCGGCGGCTCGACGAGATGATCCCCGCGCTGCGCGCGCTGTGGCGCGGCGGCTGGGTGTCGTGGGACGGCGAGTATTACCAGGTTCCGGAGCTGATGATCGAGCCGCACCCCGAGGCGCCGGTGCCGATTTTGTGCGGCGGCGAGTCCGAGGCCGCGTTGCGGCGGGCCGCGCGCCGCTGCGACGGCTGGGTCGGCGCGGCCTACCCGTGGGATGAGGCGGTCGGTTATGTGACCCGGCTGCACGCGTTGCGGCGCGAATACGGCCGGGACCGCGAACCGTTCGAGATCATGCTGGCGTTGCGCGAAACGCCGTCCCCGGACTTGTTCAAGCGGGCCGAGGACATCGGTATCACGGCGGTGATGTGCAGTCCGTGGGCCGGGGCCGAGGACGTGCTGTCGGGCAAGCACCCCGAACGCTACCGCCCGCACATCGAACGGTTCGCCACCGACATCATCGCGAAAACACGGTAGGAGGTGGGCCGATGGGTAACCGGTTCGTCGCGGCGACGCTGATCGCCGGTGTGGCGTTCGCCGGCTCGGGCTGTTACGGGCCGTCCAAATCGCTGCCGCAGAAAACCGCGCGGATCACCGTGGACGGCAACAGCCGTACCTCCCACGCGATCTCGTGCACCCAGGTGCAGTCGTTGCTGACGGTGGAGATCGGGGTGGCGCCCGGACGGGTGCGGGCGCTGCTGGAGCTCGAGCCCGACAAGCCGATCCCGCAGACCGTCGACATCGACAATTTCAACGGGTTCCGCGGCGTGGCGAACGCGGGGGTCGGCAAAGCGCAGGCCACGTTCGGCGGCTCGACCTACACCATCACCGGCACCGCCGAAGGCACCGACCCCGATCACCCGGACCGGGCCAAGGCGGCCAGCTTCCAGATCGAAGCGCAGTGCTGAGCTAATCGGCCAGGATGCGCCACTCGGCGGCGTCGTGTTGCTGCCGCCAGAACTCGTCGAAACGTCCGCCGGCGGCGCGGAGTTCGTCGATGGTGCCGTCCTCCACGACCCGGCCGTCGTCGAAGAACAGCACCCGATCGGCGTGCCGGATGCTGGCCAGCCGGTGCGCGACGATCACCCGGGTGCGCGGCCGCAGGTCGGCGGTGAGCGCGTCGACGACCGCGGTCTCGTTCTCGGTGTCCAGCGCGCTGGTGGCCTCGTCGACCAGCAGCACCGGGGCGGGTTTGAGCAGCGCGCGGGCGATGCTGACCCGTTGGCGTTCGCCGCCGGACAGCGCCGCCCCGGCCTCGCCGACGACGGTGGCCTCCCCGTCGGGCAGCCGGCCGGTGAGTTCGTCGACCCGGGCCAGACCGACCGCACGGGCCATCGCGTCGTCGTCGGCGTCGCGGTCCCCCACCCGGATGTTGTCGCGGATGGTGCCGTCGAACAGGTAGGGGTGCTGGAACACCACACTGGTTGCCGCGCGCCGGGTTTCGGGGTCCAGGGTGACCGCGTCGACCCCGTCGATGAGGACGCGGCCGCCGGTCGGCTGGTGCAGGCCGGCGATCAGCGCCAAGATGGTGCTCTTGCCCGATCCCGACGGCCCGACGATCGCCGTGGTGCTGCCCGGCGCCAGGGCGAAGCTGACCTTATCGAGCACCGGGTCGCCGGCCGCGGCGTAGCGGAAGGAGACGTCGTCGAACTCGATGCGCGGGGCCGCGGCGCCGTGGGGCAGCGTGCCGGTGCCCGCCGTCACCGCCGGGGCGGACAGCACCGACCGGATCCGGTCCAGCGTGGCGCGGGTGGACTCCAGTGCCGGCGCCAACTCGCTGATGGTGGTGAACGGTTCCAGGTAGCGGGCCATCACCACGATCAGCGCGATCGCCTCGGCGACGGTCAGCGTGCCGGTCAGGGTCAACGCGGTGGTCGCCCCGGCGAGCAGGATCAGCGCCAGCTGGCTGGCCAGGCTGAACAGCAGCTGGCCGGGGATCTGCATGAGCAGCAACCGGATCGCCGCGCCGTGTTGGGCGTCCAGCGCGTCGCCGACCAGGCTGCGTTCCGGCTCGACGCGGCGGGCGGCCCGCAGCGCCTGCTGGGTGCGGGCGAACTCGATAATCCGTTCGGTCAGTGCGGTGTTGGCGTCGCCGGCGGCGGCGTCGGCGCGCCGCGCCAGCCCGGTGGAGGCCCACAACGCGCCCAGCATCAGCGGCACCCCGCCCAGGGCGGCCGCGCCGAGCTGCCAGGAAATCGGCAGCAGCGCCAGCGCGATGGCCGCCGGCAGCAGCACCGCGGCGATCAGCGGGGTGAGCAGGTTGACGACCAGGCTGACCAGTTCGGGGCCGGTGGCCGCGATCGCCTGCCGCGCGGCGGCGGTGCGTTCGGCAGTGAACCAGTCCAGCCGGACCCGGGGCAGCCGGTCGGCGACGTCGTGCTGGGTGTGGTCGAGCACCGCGAACCCCAGGTCGAAACCGATTCGGGCGGTGGCCATGTCGATCATCCAGCCGACGGCGGTCGCCACCGTCAGCCAGCCCAGCCACGCCAGCGCGTCGCGCGGGGTGTCGCCGAACAGCGCCCCCACCAACGGAACCAGCAGCACGGTGGCCCCCGCCCGGGTCGCCACCGACAGCAGGGTCAGCACCACGTAGCGGGCGACGTTGCCGCGCCGGTCGTGCGGGATCAGCCGCAGCAGGGTGGCGATCATGACAGCACCTCCGGGGCCGCGGCCACGGTGTGGCGTTGTCCGGTCTCCCACAACCGGCGGTAGCGCCCGCCCGCGGTGAGCAGCTCGTCGTGGCCGCCGCGCTCCACGATCCGGCCGTGATCGAGTACGACGATCTGGTCGGCGGCGGTGATGGTGTGCAGTCGGTGGGCGATCACCAGCACGGTGCGATCCTTGGTCAGTCGGTTAAGCGCTTGCTGCACCAGGTATTCCGATTCGGGGTCGGCGAAGGCGGTGGCCTCGTCGAGGATGAGCACCGGCGTGTCGGCCAGGATCGCGCGGGCGATGGTGAGCCGTTGGCGTTCCCCGCCGGACAGCGCGGTGCTGGCGCCCAGCACCGTGTCGTAGCCGTCCGGCAGCCGCAGCACCCGGTCGTGGATTTGCGCGTCGCGGGCGGCGGCCTGCACCTGCTCGAGGCTGGCGTCGGGCACCGCCAGCGCGATGTTGTCGCGCACGGTGCCGTGCACCAGCTGGGTGTCTTGCAGCACGAACCCGACCCGGCGGTACAGCTCGTCGGCGCTCAGTGACCGGATGTCGTGTCCGTCAACGCGGATCGCGCCGTGGTCGATGTCGTGGAACCGGGCCAGCAGCGCGGCCAGCGTCGACTTGCCGGACCCGGACGGGCCGACCAGCGCGGTGACGGTGCCGGGGCGCAGGGTCAGCGCCACATCGCTGATCACCGGGACCCCGGGCCGGTAGCCGAAGCTCACCTGGTCGAACTCCACCGTGCCGGACGGGTCGGCGCCGGGCTGGTGGTGCTGGATCGCGAGTTCGGGTTCGTCGAGGGTGATCTGCAGCCGGCGCGCCGCCAGCATGCCGGCCCGGATGCCGCCCAGGCCCAACCCGATGCCCAGCAGTCGGGCGCCGAAGGTGGTGCCCAGCAACAAGAACGGCAGCAGGTTCACCGGGTCCATCCGGTCGCCGACGATCAGCGCGGTGCCGACCACGGTGATCAGCCACAGGAACGTCGAGGGCCGGGTGACCAGGTCCATCAGCGTCTTCTTGCCGATGAACGGCCGCTGCCAGGCCACCAGGAACCCGATGTAGTCGTCGAGGCGGCGACGGAAGCTCGACGCGGCCGCACCCCCGAAGACGCGGATCACCGGTTGGCCCTCCAGGTAGGTGCCGGCCTCGGTGTTCATTTTCTCGGCCCACTTTTGCGCCTGGATGATGCGCGGCCCGGATTGCACCGTCATCGACGACATCAGCACCAAATAGACCAGCACCGGAGCGAACAGCACCAGCGCCACCCGCCAATCCACCACGAACAGGTAGACCAGCACCGCCACCGGGGCGATGACCGCGGCGACCGCATCCGGGATGGCGTGGGTGACCAGGTAGTGCAGCGACAGCGTGTCGTCTTGCACCAGCTGTTTGATCGAGCCGGATCCGCGGGCGGTGAACCAGCCCAGCGGCAGCCGGGATAGCTTGCGCAGCAGCCGAGATCGCAGGCCGCGGGCGAATCGGGCGTCGACCAGGTGCAGCCACAGGGTCAGGCTGGCGCCGAGCACGGTGCCCAACCCGAGCAGCGACACCGCCGCCAGACCCACCGTCCACAGCCGCGACTGGTCGGCGCCGGAGACCAGCAGCCGGGCCAGCTCGACCAGCAGCACGAACGGCGCCAGCTGCAGCAGCGTGATCACCGCCTGCAGCAGCCCGGACACGATCAGCGGTGCCCGCAGCGGACCCAGCAACCGGCCGGCGGCCTGCGCGCGCCAGGTGCCCGTCGACTCCGGTGGTGCGGCAACCGGTGTCGGCTCTTCCTCGGCCGGTGCGGCGGCCGTTTCCGGTTCTATGCCGCGCTGGGTGCCCATCGCCCGGCCGGCGGTCCAGTACGCCTGGGCGTGGATCTCCGATTTGGGGAACCCGAACTCGTCGCGCAGCCGGGCCCGCACGTGTTTGAGGGTGGCGGCCTCCGGGGTGGCCCACGCGTACCAGTTCGACCAGTCCCGGGTTTCGATCGCCGCCGCCAGCGAGGTGGCGTCGCGGCGGGGCACCCAGTGCAGCCGCAGCCGCGGATGCTGGGCGAGCGGGATCAGCGCATCGTGGTCGTCGTGTTGTTCGAGGTACAGCTCGATCGGCACGTCGTCCGGGACGGTGCCGATGATGCCGTTGATCCCGGGGATCGAGGCCGAATCGCCCAGCAGCAGATAGCCGGCGGGTTGCTCGTCGGGCACGTCGAAACGCGCCGAGCCCATCAGCGTCATCACCGCGATGGTGGTGCCGGGTTCGACGGTGCGCGCCCAGCGCGATGCCGGTCCGGCCGGTTCGTGCAGCACCATGTCCACCGCGAATTCGCCGGTGGCGGCGTCGCCCTCGGAAATGGTGTAGGCGCGCTGGAACTCGGTGTTCGAGCCGTCCGGGTCCGGGAACCAGAACCGCAGCCAGGCGGTGGGTTCCACGACCGCGTCCTCGAACAGGGTCGGCGACACCATCCGCACCCGCACGAAATGCGGGGCGACCTGGACGGTTTCGAGCACCGTCGCGGTGTGATCGCGCGCGCCGAAGCCGCGCAACATCACGCCCTGCAGTCCGCGGGCCATCAGCGGGTCCCTCCGGTGAGGTCGGCGACCACGTCGACGATCGGGCGGTCCGGCGGGATGGCGGCGACCAGCCCGCGGATCGACGCGATCAACAGCAGCCGGCGGAACTCGTCGCCGGGCAGCTGCGGCAGCGCGGCGCGGGTCGGCCCCAGGGTGCCGTCGGCGGCCAGCCGGTCGGCCGCGGCGTCCCGCTCCACCGCGAACCCGCCCGCGTCGTCGCCGCCGGTGGCTTCGGCGGTGTCGTCGTCGCGGGCGGCCAGGCTGATCGCCAGCGTGGCGACCGCGCTGGCCAACACCACCGCCGCGTCGGCGGGGTAGCCGCGCCGCCCGAGCGCGTCGACCTCGTCGGCCAACAGCCGGGCGCCGGCCTCGCCGCGCGGAAACAGCACCTGCAGATAGGACGCCAGCCCGGGGTGGGCGGCGGCGAATTCGCATAGCTGCAGCCCGAAGCCCAGCAGGTGCTGTTCGGTGTCGGCGTCGGGGTCGTCGCGCAGGTCGAGTTCGGCGAGCAGGCTTTCGCCGACCAGGCGTTCCAGCTCCCACCGGCCTTCGACGTGCCGGTACAGCGCGGTCGCCGAGACGCCGAGCCGCGCCGCGACGGCGTTGACGCTGAGCCGGCGCATGCCCAGCTCGCGTCCGGCCCGCACGATGTCGTCCACCGCGATGAGCGGCGGTCGCCCGCCTACCCGTGCCGCAACGGTCTGCATTCCCACACCACCTCGAGTAAGTTACCCCCACAAACTAAGGGTGACCTTACCCGTAGTCAACCGCTACGTGGCTGGCGCCTTGGCGCTCACCGTGCGGGGCACTCGGTTAACGCCGCACGAATCTGCACTGCGGCCAGGATTCGACCCGGCCGGCATCAATCGGTTGGCCGACGAACTCGACGACCCGACGATCGTCGCCGCCAACGGCCGGTCAAGTGATCATCCCCGACGTCAATCTCCTGCTCTACGCGGTCATTACCCGCTTCCCGCAACAGCAGCGCGCGCATCGGTGGCGGGAAGACACCCTCAACAGCACCACCGCCGTCGTGAGTGGCTGGCTCAGCAGGCAACCTGACCACCGATGTCCAGATTGCCGCTTGCGCAATGGAACACAACGGCGAAGTCAATTCCGACGACACCGATTTCGGCCGATTCCCCAACCTGCGGTGGACTGATCCGCTGCGCGATTAGCTACGTACGAAGTGGGTGGTGCGGGCGGAGGGACTCGAACCCTCATGCTCTTTCGAGCACGGCCACCTAAAGACCGCGTGTAAGCCAATTCCACCACGCCCGCAAGCCCACCGATCGTACCGCCTCGATCAGTCGGCGAATCATGTCGGTGGCCCGGCCTAGGTTGAGATACAACGGCCGAAAGGCAGGCCCATGCGTTCCGCGGAGGAATTCGAGGCTGTTCAGAGACTGATCGCCGAGGGCGTTAACGACTGCGCCATCGCACGACAGACCGGTATTCCCCGACCGACAGTGCGTGACTGGCGATGTCGGCCGCAGGTGCTAGCGAGGGACGGCCGCACGTCGCCCTGCAACGGACATGACTTCGCTGCCCTGCCGGTAACTGCATACTGCTACCTGCTCGGCCTCTACCTAGGTGATGGGTGCATTTCCCGATATCCCAGAGCCTGGCGCCTCAGGGTCACCCTGGACGTCAAGTATCCGGGGATCATCAACCGCTGCCGCGAGGCGATAGATGCGCTGTTTCCGGCGCAGCACGCGTCAGTCTGTGTGCATGGCCGTGGATGCGTCGACGTCTCGCTGTACTCCAAGCACTGGCCATGCCTGTTCCCGCAGCACGGCCCCGGCAAGAAGCACACCAGACCGATCCGCTTGGAGCCGTGGCAGGACGCGTTGGTCAGCCAGGCGACCGAGGAATTCATTCGCGGCCTGATCGATAGCGACGGGTGCCGCGTGGTCGCCAATGATCGCGGTGTGCGCAGCGTCCGCTACCACTTCTCCAACCGGTCCGACGACATCCGCGGGCTGTTCTGCGCGGCACTGGACGCGCTCGGCATTCCGTGGACCCGGAACAGCACCTACCAGATCGCCGTCTACCGCAAGGCAGCCACCGCGCGCCTCGACGAGTTCGTCGGGCCCAAGGCGTGAGCGGTACCGTCAAGGGGTGCCCACTACACGGCGTCGGAGACCAGCGCTCGTCGCGCTGGTGATCGTCGCTGCCTGCGGCTGCCTGGCCCTGGGCTGGTGGCAGTGGACCCGGTTCGAGTCGGTGTCGGGCACCTACCAGAACCTGGGCTACGCGCTGCAGTGGCCGCTGTTCGCCGGGTTCTGCGTCTACGCCTACCGCAAGTTCGTCCGCTACGAGGAGGCCCCGCCGGAGCCGACGAAAGGCGTGACCGAAATCCCCGCCGGCCTCCTCCCGGAGCGGCCGACACCCGCCGCCGAGGCGCCCGATGACCCGGCGTTGCGCCAGTACAACGCCTACCTGGCCGAACTCGCCAAATCCGATGAACGACAGAACAGGACCACCGCATGAGCACACCCGAGACCCCCACCCCCGCCAAAGCCATCGCGCCGGCGGACAAGATCCGGACCGCGCTGCTGGGCTACCGGGTGATGGCGTGGGCGACCGGTTTGTGGCTGATCGCGCTGTGCTACGAGCTGGTGCTGCACTACGTCGTCCAGGTGGAGAACCCGCCCAGCTGGATCGGGGTGGTGCACGGCTGGGTGTACTTCGTCTACCTGCTGCTCACCCTCAACCTGGCGGTCAAGGTCCGCTGGCCGCTCGGCAAAGCCGTTGGGGTGCTGCTGGCCGGCACCATCCCGCTGCTCGGCATCATCGTCGAGCACTTCCAGACCAAGCAGATCAAGGCGGCGTTCGACCTGTAGCCCGACTTGGCTCACGATTGGCGCTTTGGACTGACTTTGCCGACAGCCACACCGGTCACACCAGCACCGTGTCTCGGCCATGACACGCTTACGGAATCGGATGTCGTATGCGATACCACCAGTCGCGGCGGCCCGATCGGTGGTTCGGCGACGCGTTCTGCGGGGCCGCCTCGAACAGCGCAACGCGTACAAGACCCGGGTTGATATCAGCGACGATATCCAATTCGAGCACGCACTATCCCTTCAGACAGGGACTGGTGATGCACGTGTGAACCATGAGGGCACACCAAATTGAGCCAACTCGGGTGCACAGTCGGCGCGCGAGAAAGGCACGATCAGGCCAGCGCCCGCAGCGCAGGCAGCAGCAGCGCCAACGCCCGGCCGCGATGCGACACCGCGTCCTTCTCCGCCGGCGACAGCTCCGCGGCGGTGCGATCACAGCCGTCCGGGACGAACACCGGGTCGTAGCCGAAGCCGCCGTCGCCGCGCGGCGCCCGCGCGATGCGGCCCGGCCACTCGCCGCGCACGACCACCTCGCCAGAACCCGAAGACACCAGCGCGCACGCCGACACGAACGCCGCACCGCGCCGCTCGTCGGGCACGTCGCTGAGTTGCGCCAGCAGCAACGCGGTGTTGGCGGCGTCGTCGCCGTGCACCCCCGACCAGCGCGCCGACAACACCCCGGGCATGCCGTTCAACGCATCGACCGCCAGCCCGGAATCGTCGGCCACACACGCCAGCCCCGTCGCGGCGTACCCGTCGCGGGCCTTGGCCAGCGCGTTGTCCTCGAAGGTGGCCCCGGTCTCGGGCGCCTCGTCGAACGGCGGCACGTCGTCCAGCGACAGCAGCGTCACCCCGGACAGCCCGGCACCGTCGAGCACCCGGCGCAGCTCGGCCAGCTTCTTACGGTTGCGGCTGGCGACCAACAGGGAGGTCAGGTTCCGAACGCTTTCTTCGGCTCCGGCCCCTCGGGCAGCACACCCGGATACGGCAGCTCCAACGCCTGCCGCTGCACGGCGAACAGCTGCTCGCAGCCGGCCAGCGCGGCGTCGAGCATCTTGTCCAGGGTGGAGCGCGGGAAGGTCGCGCCCTCCCCGGTGCCCTGGATCTCCACCAGGGTGCCGGTGTCGGTGGCCACCACGTTCATGTCGACCTCGGCGCGGGCGTCTTCCTCGTAGGGCAGGTCCACCCGGACCCGGCCGTCGACCACGCCGACGCTGACCGCCGCGATCGCACACGACAGCGGGCGCGGATCGGACAGCTTGCCGGCCGCGGCCAGGTAGGCCACCGCGTCGGCCAACGCCACATAGGCGCCGGTGATCGCCGCGGTGCGGGTGCCGCCGTCGGCCTGCAGCACATCGCAGTCCACCGCGATGGTGTTCTCCCCCAGCGCGGCCAAATCGATGCAGGCCCGCAGCGACCGGCCCACCAGCCGGCTGATCTCCTGGGTGCGCCCGCCGACCCGACCCTTGACCGACTCCCGGTCCGACCGGGTGTGGGTGGCCGCCGGCAGCATCGCGTACTCGGCGGTGAGCCAGCCCAGCCCGGATCCCTTGCGCCAGCGCGGCACCCCTTCGGTGACGCTGGCCGTGCACATCACCCGGGTCTGGCCGAATTCGACCAGCACCGAGCCGGCCGGGTGGGAGGTGAAACCGCGGGTGATCGTCACCGGGCGCAGCTCGTCGTCGAGGCGGCCGTCTTCTCGTTTGGACACGCGCCAACCCTAGCCGGTGCGGCTGCGGCTGCGGGGCGCGCCGGGCAGCGGCGTCGACTGAAATAGACGTCTAAATTTGCAAAACCCCCGATTCTGGGGGCTATACCTCAATCCAGACGTCGATCTCAGCAGCGACGGCCGCGGCAAGCAGATCTAGCGCCCGACCTCGATCGTCTCGCCGCACACCACGGCGTGCACCGGGCCGTCGAATTCGGCCTTGGCCTCGCTGATCACGTCCTCCCGCGATGTCCACGGCGGGATGTGGGTGAGCAGCAGCTCGCGGACCCCCGCCGCGGCCGCGGCGCGCCCGGCCTCGGTGCCCGACATGTGCAGCCGCGGCGGCCGCTCCGGGGAATGCGTCCAGGAGGCTTCGCACAAAAATACGTCGGCGTCGCGGGCCAGCTCGATCAGCGCCTCGCAGTAGCCGGTGTCGCCGCTGTAGACCAGCGCCGCGCCGGACGGATCGGTGACCCGCAGCCCGTAGGACTCGGTGGGGTGCGACACCTGGCGCGGCAGCACCGTCAACGCGCCCAGCGTCACCGGTTCACCGTCGACCCAGTGCCGGATGTCGAAGATGTCGGAGGCGTCGTCGATCTCGCCGCCGTACGGCGACGACGCCGCGCCCAGCCGCGACCAGGTGTCGCTGGGGCCGTACATCAACGCCTTGCCGACCGGCGGCGACGGGTGATAGCGCCGCCACACGAACAGCCCGGGCAGATCCAGGCAGTGGTCGGCGTGCAGGTGCGACAACAGCACGTGCACCGACCCGGGATCGATGTGCCGCTGCAGCGTGCCCAACACCCCGCCCCCGAAATCGACCACCAGCGGCGGCGTGTCCGGCGCCCGCAGCAGATACCCCGATGCCGGCGAGTCCGGGCCGACAACGCTGCCGGAACAGCCGAGCACGGTGAGTCGCACGGACACTACTGTGCCATGCCCAACGACGCGATGACGCAGACATGGCGGCTTTGTGCCCTATTCATCGCGCGAATCACTCGCGGGCGCCGGCGTGACGGCGGGCGGATTGGACCCCGGTTATGACCGGACCCAAAAAACGCGCCGCCAACGCGGTGAACGCCTCCGGGTCGCCGGTGGCCTCGAACAGCCGGGTGGCCGGCGCGGTCTCGTGCGGGCGCAGCAGGTCGGCTTCGGTGAGCACCCGCAGCAGTTCCTTGGCGGTCTCCTCGGCGCTGGACACCAGCGTGACGTGTTCGCCCATCGCCAACTGGATCAGCCCGGACAGCAGCGGGTAGTGGGTGCAGCCCAGCACCAGGGTGTCCACCCCGGCCCGCTGCAGCGGCTCCAGGTAGCCCTCGGCCAGGCCCAGCACTTGGCGGCCGCTGGTGACGCCGCGTTCGACGAAGTCGACGAACCGCGGGCAGGCCACCGCGGTGATCTGGGTGTCGCGGGCGGCGGCGAACGCGTCCTGATAGGCGTGGCTGGTGATGGTGGCTTGGGTGCCGATCACCCCGATGCGCCCGTTGCGGGTGGCGGCCACCGCGCGCCGCACCGCCGGCAGGATCACCTCCACCACCGGCACGTCGTAGCGTTCGCGGGCGTCGCGCAGGCACGCCGAGGACGCGGTGTTGCAGGCGATCACCAGCGCCTTGACGCCGCGGTCGACCAGGTTGTCGCCGATGGCCAGGGCGTGCGCCCGGATCTCGGGGATGGTCAGCGGGCCGTACGGGCCGTTGCCGGTGTCGCCAACGTAGATGACGTCCTCGTCGGGCAGCTGGTCGATGATCGCCCGGGCCACGGTCAGCCCGCCGACGCCGGAATCGAAAATCCCGACGGGTGCCAACCGCGCGCTCATGCCGCGGGCGTTCTGGACTTGTTCCGGGCGCGGGCCTTGCGTTCCGGCCCGGACAGCAGGTAGGCCGCCAGCACCCCGGCGGCCGCCCCGCACAGATGCCCCTGCCAGGACACCCCGTGGCACTTGTCCAGCACCGGCACCGCGCCGACCAGGATGCCGCCGTAGGCGAACAGCACCACCAGCCCGGTGATGATGTCCCACACCCGCCGGATCAGCCAGCCGAACACGATCAGAAACGCCAGGTAGCCGAAGATCAGGCCGGAGGCCCCGATGTGGTCGGATTCGAACCGGCAGGCGCCGACGTTGCCGATCAGCCAGGTGCCGAACCCGCCGACAATCCACACGATCGCGGTGGCCCACAGGAACCGGGACAGCCCGGCCAGCGTCATCAAAAACCCCAGCACCAGCAGCGGGAAGGTGTTGGAGATCAGGTGCGACCAGTCGGCGTGCAGCAGCGGCGCGAACAGGATGCCCCACAGCCCGTCGGCCTCCAGCGGCCGGATGCCGTTGACATCCAGGTGGTGGCCGGTCAGCTGGTCGACGAGCTCGATGACGTAGAGCAGCGCGACGAAGCTGAGGATGGTCGCCCCGCCGATCTGCCAGGCCGGCGGCTTGGTCGGCGACGACGCCGGGGTCGCCGGCTGGCTCACGCCCATAGCTGCCCTTCCAGCGCGTCTTCGGCGTCGTCCAGGCTACCGGCGTAGGCCCCGGTGGACAGGTATTTCCAGCCCGCGTCGGCGACCACGAAGGCGATGTCGGCGCGCTGTCCGGCCTTGATCGCCTTGCTCGCCTGCCCCAACGCGGCGTGCAGCACCGCCCCGGTGGAAATGCCGGCGAAGATGCCCTCGGTCGCCACCAGCTCCCGGGTGCGCCGCACCGCGTCGGCGGCGCCCACCGAATACCGGGTGGTCAACACCGTCGGGTCGTACAGCTCGGGGATGAAGCCCTCGTCGATGTTGCGCAGCGCGTAGACGCCCTCGCCGTAGCGGGGTTCGGCGGCCACGATCTGCACGTCGGGCACCTGCTCGCGCAGGTAGCGCCCGGTGCCCATCAGGGTGCCGGTGGTGCCCAACCCGGCGACGAAGTGGGTGATCTCGGGCAGGTCGCGCAATAGCTCCGGGCCGGTGCCGTAGTAGTGCGCGTCGGTGTTGGCCGGGTTGCCGTACTGGTAGAGCATCACCCAGTCCGGGTTGGCGGCGGCCAGCTCCTTGGCCTGCGCGACCGCGGTGTTCGACCCGCCCTCGGCCGGGGAGAAGATGATCCGCGCGCCGTAGAGCTCCAGGATCTGCCGGCGTTCGATCGAGGTGTTCTCCGGCATCACGCAGATCATCCGGTAGCCCTTGAGCCGGGCCGCCATCGCCAGCGAGATGCCGGTGTTGCCGCTGGTGGGTTCCAGGATCGTCGCCCCGGGGGTCAGCACCCCGTCGGCCTCGGCCTGCTCGATCATCCGCAGCGCCGGGCGGTCCTTGATCGAGCCGGTCGGGTTGCGGTCCTCGAGCTTGGCCCACAGCCGGGCGTGCGGTTCCTCGTCCCAGCGCGGCGACAGCCGCGGCAGCCCGACCAGCGGGGTGTCGCCGAGGGCGCCCAGCAGCGAGTCGTACCGGGCCACTAGCCACCCGCCACGGCGGGCAGGATGGTCACCGTGTCGCCGTCGGCGATCGCGGTGTCCAGGCCGCCGGAGAACCGCACGTCCTCGTCGTTGACGTAGATGTTGACGAACCGGTGCAGTTTGCCGTCGTCGACCAGCCGCTGCGCGATCCCGCTGTAGTTGGCCTCCAGGTCGGTGATCACCGCGCCCAGCGTGTCACCGGTGGCGGTGACGCGTTTCTCGCCGCCGGTGTGCGGGCGCAGGATGGTGGGGATGGACACGGTGACGCTCATGCGGGCTCCTCATAGCTCTCGACGATGCGGACGGGTTCTTCGGTGACGACGCCGTCGACGATGCGGTAGCTGCGCAGCTCGTGGCTGTCGGGGTCGCGGGTGGACACCAGCACGTAGTGGGCGTCGGGTTCGGCGGCCAGGCTCACGTCGGTGCGGCTCGGGTAGGCCTCGGTCGCGGTGTGCGAGTGGTAGATGACGACCGGCGCCTCGTCGGCCTCGTCCATCGCCCGCCACACCCGCAGCTGCTCGGCCGAATCGAACCGGTAGAACGTCGGCGAGCGTTCGGCGTTGAGCATGGCGATGTGCCGCTGCGGGCGGTCGCTGCCGTCCGGGCCGGCCAGCACCCCGCACGCTTCGTCGGGATGGTCGGCGCGGGCGTGGGCGACCATCGCGTCGACCAGGTCGGCACGAATCACCAGCACGTCAACGGCTCCTTTACTCGAATGCTCCGGGCAACAGGTCGCGGTAGGTCGGTATTCCGGCCACCGGCTGCGCGGCCAGCACCCCGACCAGCACGGCGCGGGCCACGCAGTCCGCGGCGGCCGCGCCCACCGCGGTCACCAACGCGGTCTCCGGGGACAGCCCGGCGGGCGTGTCGGCCGCCGGCGCCACCTCGACCGCACCGGTCGCCAGCGCAAACACCGTATCGCCATCCAGCGGCGTGTGCGCGGGCCGGATGGTGCGGGCCAGCCCGTCCTGGGCGGCGATCGCCACCCGCCGGCACCCGGCCGGAGACAGCGCGGCGTCGGTGGCGACCACCCCGATCGTGGTGTTCAGCGGGCTGCGGGCGGCGTCCAGTTCGGCCAGCGCGGCGATCTGCGGCGGCGGCGGGCGGCGCAGCCCGAACTCGTCGATCAGGTAGGC
>NZ_MLQM01000031.1:0-37979 GCF_001854525.1 Mycobacterium talmoniae | reverse complement strand
CCACCGGGCCCCCCGCCACCGGTCGGGCCACCAGGAATCTGACCGCCACCACCACCGGGCCCCCCGCCACCGGTCGGGCCGCCGGGGGCTTCGCTGCCGGGTGCCGGTGCTGGCGGCGGGGTGGTTGACGTGTTCGTGGTGGTCGTCGTCGTGGTTGTGGTGGTTGTCGGCGCCTTCTCGCCGCCGCCACCGCAGCCGACCGCCAGCGTGAGCGCAGCCGCGCTGCCGAACACTGCCATCGCCATTCTGCCTTGCGGTTTCATGAGACCCTGAACCCCTCTCGTCTTTGCCTTCTACTTGTACCCGAGATGGGTGACGGCAAAACGTCAGGGCTCTGACCAGGAACGATGCGCCGCGGGCGCCCGGGGTCAGAACGTCCAGCTGTCCGGGGCGGTCAGCACAAACCCGTGGCGCTGATCGCTTTTGGCGTCCTCGATCACGCACGCGGTCATGGCCGTATCGGCTGCGCAGACCGCGACCGGGCCGGATCGCCAACTTTCTTGGGTCACCTTCTTGCCGGCGGGTAGCGGTTTGTACGCCTCCGGAGCGACCGTCCCCTCATGCCAGCCCGCGCCGTCGAGGTACTGATACTTTTCCATCGCGGCCACATCCACGTCGCCGAAGTCTCCCGGTCGGAAATCCGCCGTTAAAGCGACCTTGGCTGCGTTGTGCGAGGTGCCGAGCAACACACCCCAACACTCCGCCTCCAGGTAGGAAGCCTTGGTGGTGTAGCTCATGCGGCAGCGGTATCCGCCCGGCGCGAGAAACTGGACGCCGGTGGTGCTGTATGCGTAATAGGTGCGGTAATCCTGCGCGTTCACCGCGGCGTAGCCTCTCAGGTCCGGGAATTGCCCGGGATCCGCCGCCGCCACCGGTGGCAGGGCCGCGCCCGCCCAGACGCACACCGCAGCGCACAGCGCGCCGCGTAAGGCCGCGATCGACATGGCTCACCCCCCTGAGAACCCCCGGCTGTGAATATAACGCCGCCCACGGCCGGCCGCGGACGCAATTTATCGCCGGTCACCCCAGCGAGCGGCGGCTGACAAACCGGCGCGGCAGCCCGGTGACCGGGTCAACGAATTCCAGGGTGTGCGCCAACAGCTGCAACGGCGTGCTGAAGTCATCGGGCGCAACATCAACAACGTTGGGGTACAGCGGGTCTCCGTCGATCGGCACACCCAAGGAAGCCATGTGCACGCGCAGCTGATGGGTGCGCCCGGTGCGCGGGGTCAACCGGTACAGCCCGTCGCCGAGGTCTTCGATCAACGTTGCGGCGTTCGGCTCGCCGGGTTCCTCGACGGCTTGTAAGCAGCCGCGGCGCTTGATGATTCGGCTTTGCACCAGGGTCGGCAACACCACCGTCGGGACACCGGTGGCCCGCGCGAGATATGTCTTGCGCGCCGCACCGCGGGAAAACAGGGTCTGATACCGACCCCGCAGCGCGCGACGCACGGTGAACATCAGCACCCCGGCGGTCAACCGGTCCAGCCGGTGGGCGGGGCTGAGCTCGGGCAGGTCGAGTTCGCGGCGCAGCCGCACCAGCGCGCTCTGCGCGACGTGCCGCCCGCGCGGCATGGTGGCCACGAAATGCGGCTTGTCCACGACCACGAGGGCGTCGTCGCGATGCAGCACCGGGATGTCGAACGGCACCGGCACTTCCTGCGGCAGCTCACGGTAGAGGTAGACGCACGCCCCGGCCGGCAGCACCGTCGTCGCGTCGACCACCGTGCCGTCGGCGCAAACCACTTCCCCGGCCGCAACTTTGGCCCGCGCCGGCGCCCCGAACCGGGCGCCGAGTTCGTCGGCCACCGGTCCGCCGCGCAGCCGCACCCGCGCCGGGCCGAGCCCGTCGCGCACCGGCAGCGGCGCCGACCGCACCCGGCTCAATCGAGCGGTACCGGTTCGAGGATCTCGGCACGAGCCTCGGGGGCCGCCACCCGCAGCGCGTCGGCCGATTCGTCGTCGGGCTGGGTCTGGGAGAGCACCTCGGCCTCCACCCGCGCGATGTACATCGCCACCTCGCGGTCGACGTCGTCGTCGGTCCAGCCCAGCACCGGTGCCACCACTTCGGCGACCTCGCGGGCGCAGTCGACGCCGCGGTGCGGGTATTCGATCGCGATCCGCATCCGGCGGGCCAAAATGTCCTCCAAATGCAGCGCGCCCTCGGCGGCGGCGGCATAGGCGGCTTCCACCTTCAAATAGATCGGCGCCTCGGTGATCGGATCCAGCAGCTCGGGTTGGTCGGCGGCCAGCGCCAACACCTCGTCGATCAGCGCGCCGTAGCGGTCCAGCAGGTGCCGCACCCGGTAGGGGTGCAGGCCCTGCTGGGTGCCGACGTGTTCGGTCTGGTTGACCAGCGCAAAGTAGCCGTCCGCACCCAGCAGCGGCACCTTCTCGGTGATCGACGGCGCGACCCGGGTCGGGATGTATTCGGCGGCAGCGTCGATCGCGTCGGCGGCCATCACCCGGTAGGTGGTGTACTTGCCGCCGGCGATGGCCACCAACCCGGGTGCGGGCACCGCCACCGCATGTTCGCGGGACAGCTTGGAGGTGTCGTCGCTTTCCCCGGCCAGCAGCGGCCGCAGCCCGGCGTAGACGCCGTCGATGTCGTCGTGGGTCAGCGGGGTGGCCAGCACGGTGTTGACGTGCCCGAGGATGTAGTCGATGTCGGCCTTGGTGGCCGCCGGGTGGGCCAGGTCCAGGTTCCAGTCGGTATCGGTGGTCCCGATGATCCAGTGCGTGCCCCACGGGATGACGAACAGCACCGACCGCTCGGTGCGCAGGATGATCGCCACCTCGGACACGATCCGGTCCCGGGGCACCACCACGTGCACCCCCTTGGACGCTCGCACCTGGAACCGGCCGCGCTGCCGCGACAACGCCTGAATCTCGTCGGTCCACACCCCGGTGGCGTTGACCACGACGTGGCCGCGCACCTCGGTGACCGCGCCGTCCTCGGAGTCGCGGACCTGCACCCCGGTCACCCGGTCGCCTTCCCGCAGCAGGGCCACCACCTGGGTCGAGGACCGCACCACCGCGCCGTAATGCCCGGCGGTGCGGGCCACGGTCATGGTGTGCCGGGCGTCGTCGACGACGGTGTCGTAGTAGCGGATGCCGCCGATCAGCGAGCTGCGCTTGAGCCCCGGGCACAGCCGCAACGCCCCCGCGCGGGTCAGATGTTTCTGCGCCGGAACGGATTTCGCGCCGCCAAGCTGGTCGTACAGGAAGATGCCGGCGGCCACGTAGGGGCGTTCCCACCACCGTCGGGTCAGCGGGTACAGGAACGGCAGCGGTTTGACCAGGTGCGGCGCCAGCGTGGTCAGCGACAACTCCCGTTCGTGCAGCGCCTCGCGCACCAGACCGAACTCCAGTTGCTCGAGGTAGCGCAGCCCGCCGTGGAACATCTTCGAAGAGCGGCTGGAGGTGCCCGCGGCGAGGTCGCGGGCCTCGACCAGCGCCACCTTGAGTCCCCGGGTGGCGGCGTCCAGGGCGCAGCCGGCGCCCACCACCCCGCCGCCGATGACCACCACGTCGAATTGTTCGGCGCCGAGCCGCTCCCAGGCCGCCGCGCGTTGGGCCGGTCCGAGCACGGCGCTGCCCCAGGTCCGGCCGCTGCCCGCTGCGAGAATCGGGTCGGTCAAGGAAGTAACTCCTTTGGTTACTCGTCAGTACGACACTGCTCGCCCCAGGCTACGTGCCCTGCCGTCGGCGTGCCCGACGAACGGCGACCCGGCGTTAGTCCAGGTCGTCGTGCGTCATCAACCGACGGGCCGCCTCGGTCAGCGACCCCGACAGCGACGGGTAGACCGCCAGCGTCTGGGCCAGGTCGGTGACCGTGATGCGGTTCTGCACCGCCAGCGCGATCGGCAGGATCAACTCGGAGGCGATCGGGGCGACCACCCCCCCGCCGATCACCACCCCGGTCGCCGGCCGGCAGAACAGCTTGAGCAGGCCGTGGCGCATCTCCGACATTTTCGCCCGGGCGTTGGTCCGCAGCGGCAGCATGATGGTGCGGGCGGGCACCGAGCCGTTGTCGATCGCCGCTTGCGGCACGCCGACGGCCGCGATCTCGGGCCGGGTGAACACCGCGGCGGCCACGGTGCGCAACCGAATCGGGGCCACCGCCTCCCCCAATGCGTGATACATCGCGATCCGGCCCTGCATGGCCGCCACCGACGCCAGCGGCAGCAGCCCGGTGCAGTCGCCGGCGGCGTAGATCCCGGCCACCGAGGTGCGTGAGACCCGGTCCACGTTCAGGTAGTTGCCGGGTCCCAGCTCGATGCCGACCCGCTCCAGGCCCAGACCCGACGTGTTGGGCACCGACCCGACGGTCATCAGGGCGTGGCTGCCCTGCACCGTGCGTCCGTCGGTCATCGTGACCAGCACCCCGTCGTCGGTGCGGGTGACCGAGTCGGCGCGGGCGTTTTTGACCAGCGTGACCCCGCGCTCGGCGAACGAATCCTCCAGCACCCGCGCCGCGTCGGAGTCCTCGTGCGGCAGCACCCGATCCCGGCTGGCCACCACGGTGACCGGCACCCCCAGCTCGGTGTAGGCGTTGACGAACTCGGCACCGGTGACCCCGGAGCCGACCACGATGAGGTGCTCGGGCAGCGTGTCCAGGTCGTAGAGCTGACGCCAGGTCAGGATGCGCTCGTCGTCGGGCTCCGCGTTGGGCAGCACCCGCGGGCTGGCGCCGGTGGCGATCAGCACCACGTCGGCGTCGCGCACGCTGGTGGTGCCGTCGGGTTCGGTCACCTGGATGCGGTGGTGGGCCATCCCGGGGATGTCGTCGACCAGCTCCCCGCGCCCGGCGATCACCTCGACGCCGACGCTGCGCAGCTGGGCGCCGATGTCGGCGGATTGGGCGGCGGCCAGCGTCTTGACCCGGTCGTGGATTTGGCCCAGCGAGATCTTGGCGTCGTCGGCGTCGATCGCGAAGCCGAGGTGCGGGGCCCGGCGCAGTTCGGTGCGCACCCCGGTGGAGGCGATGAACGTCTTGGACGGCACGCAGTCCCACAGCACGCAGGCGCCGCCGATGCCGTCGGAGTCGACCAGGGTGACCTGGGCGACGTCCGGGCCGCGCGCCGCGGCCACCAGGGCAGCCTCGTAACCGGCCGGCCCTCCGCCGAGGATCAGAATGCGGGTCACCACAGGCCCTAACCTAGCTAACGCACCGGTTAACCGCCCAGCGAGCGTCCGCCGTCTAAGCTTTCCCCCGTGCCGCTCTACGCCGCCTACGGGTCGAACATGCACCCCGAACAGATGCTGCAGCGGGCACCGCACTCCCCGATGGCCGGGACCGGCTGGCTGCACGGGTGGCGGCTGACGTTCGGCGGTGAGGACATCGGTTGGGAAGGGGCGCTGGCCACCGTCGTCGAGGATCCGGGTTCTCGGGTGTTCGTCGTGCTCTACGACATGACGGTGGCCGACGAGACGAACCTGGACCGGTGGGAGGGGTCAGAGTTCGGCATCCACAAGAAGATCCGCTGCCGGGTCGACCGCATCTCGTCGGACACCACCACCGACCCGGTGCTGGCGTGGCTGTATGTGGTCGATGCCTGGGAGGGCGGGCTGCCCTCGGCGCGCTACCTCGGGGTGATGGCCGACGCCGCCGAAATCGCCGGCGCACCAGCCGAATACGTGCACGACCTGCGCACCCGCCCGGCCCGCAACATCGGTCCCGGCACGTAGGTTTGCACTTGGCCGCTTTGCCCGCCCTTGGCCGCCTTTGGCCGCGAGCGTGCGTGTCCCCGGTCGACACGCCGGACTAATCACCGGGATTGCGCACGCTCGCGCGTCTGGTTTCTGCTGTTACGCCGTCAGTACCGGTGGAGCCAGAATCGCAAGGCCTTCGCGAACAGCGGCGATGTCGTCACTGCGAAGACCGGGATCGTTGACGAACCCGGCCACGGCATCGAGGAGTTCACGAGGCGTCGCGAGCGTGCGCAGAAACGGGTTTTGCCTGCGCGTGTCGGCCGGGGACACGCACGCTCGCGACCAAAAGCGCTTACACCGCGGCGGATTGCTCGACGATGTTGACCATCACCCGGACCCCGACCGCCAGCGCCCGCTCGTCGAGGTCGAAGGTGGGTTGATGCAGGTCCAGCTGCGGGCCGCTGCCCGACCACACCCCGAGGCGGGCCATCGCGCCGGGCACTTCTTCCAGATACCAGGAGAAGTCCTCACCACCGCCGGACTGCCGGGTTTCGGCCAGCACATCGGGGCCGACGGCCTCGATGGCGTGGGTCAGGATGCGGGTGGAGATCTCCTCGTTGACCACCGGCGGCACCCCGCGCCGGTAGTGCAGGGTGTGCTCGATGCCCAGCGGCGCCAGCAGCGCCGACACCGTTTCCCCGACGATGCCCTCCAGCTGCACCCAGGTGTCGCGGCTGGCGGTGCGCACGGTGCCGGCCAACACGCCGGTCTGCGGGATGGCGTTGGCGGCCACCCCCGCATTGACCGCGCCCCACACCATGACGGTGGAGTTGCGCGGGTCGATGCGCCGCGACAGCACCCCGGGCAGCCCGGTGATCAGGGTGCCCAGGCCGTAGACCAAATCGGCGGTCAGATGCGGCCGCGAGGTGTGCCCGCCCGGCGAACACAGCGTGATCTCGATGGTGTCGGCCGCGCTGGTGATCGGTCCGGGCGTGGTCGCGACCCGGCCCACCGCCAGCCGCGGGTCGCAGTGCAACGCGAAGATGCGGCTCACCCCGGTCAGCGCCCCGGCCGCGATCGCGTCGATCGCGCCGCCGGGCATCAGCTCCTCGGCGGCCTGGAAGATCAGCCGCACCGACACGGGCAGGTCGGGCACCGCGGCCAGCGCCTGCGCGGTGCCCAACAGGATCGCGGTGTGGGCGTCGTGCCCGCAGGCGTGCGCCACCCCGGCCACCGTCGAGGTGTACGGCGCGCCGGTCCGCTCGGCCATCGGCAGCGCATCGATGTCGGCACGCAGCGCGATCCGGGGCCGATGTTCGGGGCCAAAGTCGCAGGTCAGCCCGGTCCCGCCGGGGAGCACCTTGGGGTTGAGGCCGACATCGGCCAGCCGTTCGGCGACGAACTGGGTGGTGGCGTATTCCTGCCGGCTCAGCTCCGGATGGCGGTGCAGGTGGCGCCGCCAGGCGACCAGATCGTCACAGTTGGCGGCCAGCCACGACTCGGCGGTATCGACCAGGCTCATGTGCGCCGCTCCCCGCCCCCGCCGGGCCCTGGCGTCACCACACCCGCGGCGCGACCGGATGCGGCGGTAGTGGGCATGCTGGCAGTATCTCACCGCCACGGGACGCGGCCGACAACGGATAAGCTCGGCGCTGTGGACGACGGGCCCGACGCACTGGCACAGCAGGCCGCGCAGGTCATCGGCGAGCGCACCGGAGTCGCCGAGCACGACGTCGCGATCGTGCTGGGCTCCGGCTGGGTTCCGGCGGTAGAGGCGCTCGGCGCCGCGACCGCGGTGATCCCGATGGCGGAGGTGCCGGGTTTCCGGGTGCCGACCGTGGCCGGGCAGGGCCACCAGGTGCTGTCGGTGCCGATCGGCGCGCACCGGGTGCTGGTGCTGGCCGGTCGGGTGCACGCCTACGAGGGACACGACCTGCGCCACGTCGTGCACCCGGTGCGCACCGCGGCCGCGGCCGGCGCGCGCACCGTCGTGCTGACCAACGCGGCCGGCGGGCTGCGCAGCGACTTTGAGACCGGTCAACCGGTGCTGATCCGTGACCACCTCAACCTGACCGCGCGGTCACCGCTGGTGGGGGCGCAGTTCATCGACATGGTGGACGCGTACGCGCCGCGGCTGCGGGCGCTGGCCCGGGAGGTCGACCCCACCCTGGCCGAAGGCGTGTACGCGGGGCTGCCGGGGCCGCAGTACGAGACCCCGGCCGAGATCGCGATGCTGCGGGTGTTGGGCGCCGACCTGGTCGGGATGTCCACGGTGCACGAGACGATCGCGGCCCGGGCGGCCGGCGCCCAGGTGCTGGCGGTGTCGCTGGTGACCAACCTGGCGGCCGGCATCACCGGGCAGCCGCTCAGCCACGCCGAGGTGGTCGAGGCCGGCCGCCGTTCGGCGACCCGGATGGGGTCGCTGCTGGCCGACGTCGTTGCCCGGTTGTGACGATCACCGCCGTGACCCCCGAGGAGTGGATCGCCCACGACCCCGACCCGGTGACGGCCGCCGAACTCGCCGCCTGTGACGCCGACGAGTTGACCGCCCGGTTCGCCCGGCCGCTGACGTTCGGCACCGCCGGGCTGCGCGGGCCAGTGCGCGGCGGCCCGGACGCGATGAACCTCGCCGTGGTGCTGCGCGCCAGTTGGGCGGTGGCCCAAATCCTTCACCGCACCGGGGCGGGCGGCACGGTGATCGTCGGACGCGACGCCCGGCACGGGTCGGCCGAATTCGCCGTCGCGGCCGCCGAGGTGCTTGCCGCGGCCGGGTTTTCGGTGCTGCTGCTGCCCGGCCCGGTCCCGACGCCGGTGGTGGCGTTCGCGGTGCGGCACACCGGGGCGGTGGCCGGAATCCAGATCACCGCGTCGCACAACCCGCCGGCCGACAACGGCTACAAGGTGTACTGCGACGGCGGGATGCAGATCATCTCCCCCACCGACACCCAGATCGAGGCGGCGATGGCCGCCGCGCCCTTCGCCGACCAAATCCCCCGGCAGGCCGTCACCCCCACCGGGCGCGACCTGGTCGACCGCTACATCGCGCGGGCCGCGGCGGTGCGCCGCGGATCCGGCTCGGTGCGGGTGGCGCTCACCGCGCTGCACGGCGTGGGCGGTGACGTCGCCGTGCAAACACTGCGCCGGGCCGGTGTGGCCGACGTGCACGCGGTCGGCGCCCAATTCGCACCCGACCCCGACTTCCCCACCGTGGCGTTCCCGAATCCGGAAGAACCCGGGGCCGCCGACGCGCTGCTGGCGCTGGCCGCCGACATCGACGCCGAGGTCGCGATCGCTTTGGATCCCGACGCCGACCGGTGCGCGGTCGGCATCCCCACGCCAGCGGGCTGGCGGATGCTCTCCGGCGACGAAACCGGTTGGCTGCTGGGCGATTACCTGCTGTCGCAAGTCGACACGCCGGCGGCCAGCGTGGTGGCGTCCACAGTGGTGTCGTCGCGGATGCTGGCCGCGATCGCCGCGCACCGCGGCGCCCGGCACGTGGAAACCCTGACCGGGTTCAAATGGCTGGCGCGCGCCGACGCCGACCTGCCCGACGCCACCCTGCTCTACGCCTACGAGGAGGCGATCGGGCACTGCGTCGACCCGGCCGCCGTGCGCGACAAGGACGGGATCAGCGCGGCGGTGCTGGTCTGCGACCTGGTGGCGACACTGCGCGAGCGGGGCCGCACGGTGCCCGACGCGCTGGACGAGCTGGCCCGCCACCACGGCGTGCATGTCGGTGCGGCGGTGTCGCGGCGGGTCGCCGACATCGAGGAGGCAGCCGCGCTGATGACCCGGCTGCGGGCCGACCCGCCCGCGCAGCTGGCCGGGCTGCCCGCGACCGCCACCGATCTGCTGGACCGGCGCGACGGACCCAGCACCGATGCGCTGGTGTTCACCGCCGAGGACGCCGACACGTCGGCTCGGGTGGTGGTGCGGCCGTCCGGTACCGAGCCGAAACTCAAGTGCTACATCGAGGTTCGGGTAGCCGGCGACCTGCAAGCTGCCCGCAAAACCGCGGGGCAGCGGTGCGAGACCATCGTGAACGCGGTGCAGGGCTGGTAACAATGAGCCAGCACGCCAAACCCGAATCGCTCCGCAACGTCGTGGTGTTCGTGTTGCAGATGCTGTTCATCAGCACGGTGGTGATGGGTGAAATCCTGGGCGGGTTCGCCATGTTCGCCATCAGCGTCGACCATCTGCACTCGCCGCCGCCGGTCGCCTGCCACCACACCGTCATGGCCGCCGACGACGGCTGCGTCTTCACCGGTTCCGGCAAAACCCACACCGAACGGCTGCTGCCGCACGCATTCGCCGACCGCACACCGCCGACGGTCCGGGGCGGTGCGGTGCACGACCTCCCTTCGGTGGCGGCATATCGGCACCAAATGCGGGTATGGGGAACGATCTTCGGTCCGCTGCTGTTCGCGTTGGGGGTCTTCTCGGCGGTCGCCTTCACCCGCGCGAGGCGGCACGCCGACAACCCTGTTCGTGCCTACTTAGCTCAGCGCGGGCCGAACTGGCGGTCGCCGGCGTCGCCCAGGCCGGGCACGATGTAGGCGTCCTCGTTGAGCCGTTCGTCGACGGCCGCGGTGAACAGCCGCACCCCCGGGGCGGTTTTCTCCAGGGCGGCAAGACCTTCCGGGGCGACCACCACGCACAGCACGGTGATGTCGGTGGCGCCGCGGTCAACCAGCACGCCCAGGGTGTGCGTCATCGAGCCGCCGGTGGCCAGCATCGGGTCGAGCACCATCACCGGCTGGCCGGTCAGGTCGGTGGGCAGCGACGCCAGGTACGGCACCGGCAGATGGGTGTCCTCGTCGCGGACCACCCCGACGAACCCCACCCGGGCTTCCGGCAGCAGCGCGTGCGCCTGGTCGACCATGCCCAGCCCGGCCCGCAGCACCGGCACCAGCAACGGCGGCGCGGCCAGCACCGCCCCGACCGTCTCGACCAGCGGGGTGCGCACCGTGATGCGCTCGCAACGCAGGCCGCGGGTGGCCTCGTAGACCAGCATCAGCGTCAGATCGCGCAGCGCGGCGCGGAATGCCGCGCTGCCGGTGCGGTGGTCGCGCAGCGTGGTCAGCCGGGCCGCCGCCAGCGGGTGGTCGAGCACGCGCACCTCCACGGCCATGAAGCCTACGGGCTGCTCGATGGGCGTAGGTTCAGGCGCCGAAGAAGTTGAAGATGTCGAAGCCCAGACCCACCAGGTCGATCAGCGGCTGCCCGGGGATCAGCGGCCCGTCCAAGATGGCGTCCGGACCGATGATGCTGCCCAGGTCCAGCAGGTTCGCCAAGTCGTTCCACCCGGTGAGCAGGGTGTGGTCGACCAAATTGATCAGGTCGTAGCCGGTGATGTTCTGCAACAACACAGTGATGTCGTTGATGATGCCGAGCTCGCCGGCCGACAGCGTGCCGCCGTTGGCGGCGACGTCGGCCCACGGCCCGATGACGCTTTGAATGAAGGCGTTCTGCAAACCGGCCAGCATCTGCAGCGGATCCATCTTCTCGAACAGCCCGGCGACCCCGGAGCCGTCGTACAGGCCGCCCAGCGGGGTCTCGGCCCACGGACCGCCGGCCACCCCGATGGCCTGCTCATACGGGCTGCCTTCGATGTAGGTGCCGCCGGGAATCTGGTAGAGCCCATCGACCGCGGGATCGCCGGCGTTGCCGTAGCCCCAGTCGATGAACAGCCGCGCCCACGGCGAGAAGAAGTCCCCGAAGAACTGCCCGGCGGTCCCGCCGTTGTACATGAACTGCAGGATCGGCAGATTCTGCGGGATGTAGTAGAAGTCGGTGTCCCCGATGGTCCCGACGTTGATGGCGCTGGCCACCTGGTCGGCGGTGAGGTCCGGGTAGTAGGGGTGCACGGTCTCGATGCCGATGATGGCGTTGATGTCGGCCAGCAGGTTGGTGGGGTCCTGCGGGAAGTTCGCCCAGCCGTCGTACTCGCCGGTGTAGATGGCGCTGGCGCCGATCCCGGTGGTCGGGGTCGGATCCATGCTCAGCGGCACGTTGAGGAACGGCAGGTGCTGGCCGGTGGGTGTCAAGCTGAACGCTTTGATGCCGTCCGGGAATTGGAAGCGGTCCAGGATGCCGCCGAGCGGGTTGTTGGGATCACCGATCAGCACGTAGTGCAGGGTGTCGGTGTCGACGCCGGACCCGATCAGGTTGTTGAGTTCCTGGGTGGTGATGGTGGCGCTTTGCGAATACCCGAATATCACGCCGGCGTCGCCGTTGGCGCCGAGCGCGGTGTTCAGCTGTTGCACGCCGACGTTCACCGAGTTGCCGAAGTTCAGGTTGTTCCAAGCCGGGTTGCCCGCGGGGTTGACCAGGCACACGATCGGGCAGAACTGCTCCGGGGTGTCCAACGGCTGGAAGGGGCCGGTGAACCCGTGCGGGTCCAGGTAGAGCGCTTCGACTTGGCCCATGTAGTTGCCGACGGTGGGGTCGGGGACCGCGGTGCCGCCCATGATCCAGGCCTCGTCGGCCAGCAGCGCGATGTTGGCGATAAACACCGATGTCAGCGCCGACGTCGCCCCGGCGACGGCGGCACCGACGCCCGCCACCAGCACCGCACCCAGCGAACGCAACCGCGTACCGGCCATTGCGACCTCCCGACCCAGAACCCGTCCGGTGGTCGCCTGTTGCTCCCCGCGGGCGGCAATCTGCGCCTATGATGGCGTCCGCCCGCGCCCGCCGTGGGGAAAATCACAATTATTTTTCATCTGATTTTCAGGAACGGACACGCTGCTGGCTACGCGGCGGCGCGCCGCATCGTTCCTATACTCCGGCCATGCGACGCCCGCGCCGGCGGAGAAGCATGCCGCTGAGGGCCACCGGACTGATGGTGCTGCTGGCGGCGGCCCTGCTCGGGCCGCTGCCCGCCGGGCGGGTCGCGTCGCCGCCGGGCTTCACCGCCGCCACGGTGCCCGCCTTCGCCCACATCGTCGTCGTGGTGGAGGAGAACCGCTCTCAGGCCAACATCATCGGCAATAAGGCGGCGCCCTACATCAACCAACTGGCCGCCGGTGGCGCGATGATGGCGCAATCGTTCGCCGAGGTGCATCCCAGTGAACCGAACTATTTCGCGCTGTTCGCCGGCAGCACGCTGGGGGTGACCGAGAACGTCTGCCCGGTCAACGCGGGCAACGCCGCCAACCTGGGCGCGCAGCTGCTGGCCGCCGGGTACACCTTCGCCGGGTTCGCCGAAGGCCTGCCCGCCGTCGGCTCGACGGTCTGCAGCGCCGGCAAGTACGCGCGCAAACATGTGCCGTGGGCCAGCTTCACCAACATCCCGGCCAACCTGTCCCTACCGTTTTCGGCGTTCCCGGCCAACTACGCGGGCCTGCCGACGGTCTCGTTCGTCATTCCCAACCTCGACAACGACATGCACGACGGGTCGATCACCCGGGGTGACACCTGGCTCTACCAGAACCTGTCGGCGTACGCGCAGTGGGCGCAGGCCAACAACAGCCTGCTGATCTTGACCTGGGACGAGGACGACAACGCCTCGCGCAACCAGATCCCGACGGTCTTCTACGGCGCCCACGTCAAACCCGGAACCTACGTGGAGCCGATCAGCCACTACAACGTGCTGTCCACCCTGGAGGAGATGTACGGGCTGCCCAAACTCGGCTTGGCGGCCCGCGCGCCGGCCATCACCGACATCTGGGGCGGCTAGCCCGCCTGTGTCAGGTCGAGGCGACCGCCCGGACGATTTTCAGTGTGCGTTCAGGGCGGAGACTGGTGGCGTGGCGCCGCCCTGGGTGCACACTCAACGCCCTGGGTGCACACTCAACGGACCGCCGTCCAGCCGCTGGCCCGCAAGCAGATGCACGACACCTTGGCCGACCTGACCGGGTGGCCCCGACACGGACGCCGATATCCTGTGCCGCATGGCTGCTGACCTCGTGCCCATTCGATTGGGCCTGACCGCTGGTGACCGCTACACGCTGTGGGCGCCGCGCTGGCGTGATTCAGGTGACGAGTGGGAGGCGTTCCTCGGCAAGGAGGAGGACCTCTACGGCTTCGAGACGGCGGCCGACCTGGTGGCCTTCGTGCGCACCAACACCGACCACGACCTGGCCGACCACCCCGGCTGGGCGGGCCTGACCGAGGCCAACGCGCACAAACTGGATCCGGCCGAGCGCAACCAGTTCGACCTCGTCACGGTCGAGGAGTTGGTGGCCGACGACCCCACCAAGAAGTCGGTGCGCACCCTGGCGAACACCCTGGCGGTGGTCGCCTCGATCGGGTCGGTGTGCGAGCTGTCCGCCGTGACGAAGTTCTTCAACGGCAACCCGACGCTGGGCACCGTAGCCGGCGGCATCGAGCACTTCAAGGGCAAAGCCGGTCGCAAGCGCTGGTATGTGATCGGCGAGATCATCGCGCGCAACTGGGACAACGTGCTCAGCGCGCTCGACGACGTGATCACCACCCCCGACGTCGACGCAGCGGCGTCGAGCCGCGCCGCCGACGAACTGGCCGAAGCTCCCCCCGAAGAGGAGGAGGCGATCGACGAGGCGGCCACCGAGGAGGGGGACGAGGCGGCCGACGCCGAGGAGTCCGACGAACCCGCCGAGGACGCCGAGGACGCGCCACCCCGCGCCAGCGACCACGTGGTGCTGGGCAGCGACGCGGACTTCTGGGCGAAGGTGGGCATCGACCCGATCCGGATCATGACCGGCGCCGGGACGTTCTACACGCTGCGGTGCTATTTCGACGATCAGCCGATCTTCCTGGGCCGCAACGGCCGGATCAGCGTGTTCAGCTCCGAACGCACGCTGGCGCGGTATCTGGCCGACGAGCACGACCATGACCTGTCCGACCTGAGCACCTACGACGACATCCGCACCGCGGCCACCGACGGTTCGCTGGCCGTGGACATCACCGACGACAACGTGTACGTGCTGACCGGGCTAGCCGATGACCTCGCCGACGGGCCGGACGCGGTGGACCGCGATCAGCTGGAGCTGGCCGTCGAATTGCTCCGCGATGTCGGGACCTACGCCGAGGACGACATCGTCGATAAAGCGCTGGATCCCGACCGTCCGCTGGGCAACCTGGTCGCCCACGTGCTGGACTCCGAAGCGCCCGGCAAGGTGAAGGCGCCGTTTGCCGCGGCGGTCAAGACGTGGGAGGAACTCGAGCGGTTCGTGGAGTCGCGGCTGCGGCGCGAATAACGCTGCCTATTCGGCGGCTGGGCACTGGTTGCCGTTCCGTATATCGCCTGGTGACCGCGGCGCCAACGAGCGAGCCCGGCTAATAGGCGCAAATTGCTGCGCCGATAGGCACCACCAGAACAGCAGTTCAGCCGGTCGCAGACACCCCAAACGGGGAAACGGAAGCCAAGTTGGGTTTTTGAAAAACCCGGCCCAGCGCCGACCGGCCGGGGTTAAGCTGCGGGCTGCCTGTGAATTTGAAAGGGGGTGTCAACGCGGCGGCGAAACACACCGTTGCCGAGCAGGTGAGCATCCCCATTAGCCGGTGTCGCCATTCGCGCACCGTCCTCCATCCCCACCGATTTCGACCACTGCCGTGCCCCCGGCATGAGAAAGGAATCACTATGGTAGCGACCAGTTTTCGCAGACGTGTCATGATCCCTGCGGCCGTCGGCACCGCCGCGGCAGCAATGGCTGTCGTCATCGCCCCCACCGCGTACGCCGACGAGGACTGGGGGGCGATCGCGGTCTCGCCGGACGGCCAATCCGTCGGCGTAGCCACCGATAAACCGAATCAGTATCTTGCCGACCAGGCTGCGACCAACGACTGTCAGCAAAACAACCCCAGCTGCAACGTGTTGATTTCCTTCAAGTCCCCGGACTGCGGTGCGGTCGTCAAAAACGGCGATCACTACTTCGGCGACAGTGGCGCCACGCAGCAGGAGGCCGAACAAAATGCGATGAACCAGAGTCCCGGCGCCACGGTGCTCAAGTCCGCATGCAACGGGGCTGCGCCCGAGAGTGAAGGTTCGTCGACGACGGCTACGCCTACGACGGCCACGACCACGACGGCTCCGGCACCGGCACCCGGCGGCTGAGGCCGCATCGGCAGGTGGGCCGGCCGGTCGATACGGCCGGCCCGCCGAGCGCACCTGAGTGCGTTTATAGCAGAACTGTTATATTGACTGGATGAGCTCCTACGGCGGGGATCTGGTCCGGGAGGCCCGCCGCAGGGCCGGTCTTAGCCAAGCCGAACTGGCAGCGCGCGCCGGCACCGCCCAGCCCGCGATCGCGCGGTGGGAAGCCGGTCGGACCGCCATCAGCCTCGACGACGTGTTCCGCCTGGTCCGGCTGTGCGGTCTCGACCTAGATCTGATGCTGGTACCGCGCGACGACAGCGACTGGGCCCAGGCGTCGCGGCTTGCCGACTTGACCGGGCAGGAGCGCCTGGACCGGCACGCGCGGCTGGTGCGGCAGTTGCGCGGGCTGCGACAAGCCCGACGAGCCTGACGTGGAACTCGACCTCCCCCGCCTCTTTGCGGTGCTCGACGCCCACCGGGTCGCCTACGTGCTCATCGGCGGCTTGGCGGCCGTGTACCACGGCTCGCCGTTCCCGACCGAGGACGCCGATATCACGCCACAGACCGGGCGCGCCAACCTCATTCGGCTGGCGGCCGCGCTCGATGAACTGCAGGCACGCATCCGGACCGAACCCGAGCCCGGTGGGCTTCCGTTCGCGTGCGACGCCGATACGCTGGCGAGCGCCACGACCTGGAAACTGACCACCGACGCCGGGGACCTCGATGTGGCCTTCGAGCCCGCCGGCACCCGGGGCTATCCGGATCTGCGCCGGGACGCGACGCCCGTGGCGCTGTACGGCGTCACCGTGCGAGTGGCCGCGTTGGCCGATGTCGTCCGCTCCAAGCAGGCGGCGAACCGACCCAAGGACCGGCGGGTGCTGCCCACGCTCCGCGAGATCCTGGCGGCCCCGCCGCCGGCTTCGGACCGCTAACTCTGCCGCGCGGGCCCGGCCACCCGCCGGGCCAGCAGTCGGCGCACCGCGTCGTCCATGTGCTCCTCGATGAGGCGCAGCGCGAGCACTTCGTCGCCGGCGCCGATGGCGTCGCGCAGCGCGCGGTGCTCGGCCACCTGCTCGTGCAGGTCGCCGTAGGCGTGGTGCAGTTCGCCGAGCAGCATCCGGGTTTCCAGCAGCAGGGTGCGCATCGCCCGGGACAGCCGCGGACTGTCGGCGCATTCGATCAGCACCTCGTGGAACTGCTGATCGGCGTCGGCGACCGCGGCGGCGTCCCCGCGTTGCGCGGCGGCGGCCATCGCGTCGATGGGCGCGCCGAGCCGGGCCCAGGCGACCCGGGCGTCACCGCCCAAGATCTCGCCGATTGCGGCCCGTTCGATGGCCTTGCGGGCCCGGTACACGTCGTGCACATCGGTTTCGGTGAGCTCGACGACGAAGATGCCGCGGTGGCGTTCGCTGCGCAGCAACCCCTCGGCGACCAGCCGTTGCATCGCCTCCCGCAGCGGGCCGCGCGACACGGCGAACTGCGCGGCCAGGTTCGCCTCGCCGAGTTGGTCACCGGGTGCGAGCCGGCCGCGGGTGATCGCCTCGCGCAGCCGGTCGGCGATCAACTCGGCGGTCGACTGCCGACTGAGCGGCTCGAACGCCGCCGGCTCCGAGAGCGTCATCGTTCATCCTTGAATAGCGCACCCAATCCGGCGGCCCGGCGGGGCAGCCCGGCGATGCGCAACCCTTCCCACACGGTGACCGCGTTCGCGGTCAGCACCGGCTTGCCCAAGGACCGCTCCAGCGTCTCGACCTGGGCCACGGTGTGCATCGCGGTGTCGGGGATCAGCAGCGCATCGGCGCCGGGGTCGTCGTTGGCGGCCGCCAGCGCGGCCACCTGCTCCGGACTGAGCCGGCCCACCTCCGCGGCGGTGTCGATCCCGGCATTACCCATCGACGTGACGTCGATGTCGTGTGCGGCAAGGAAACCCACGAACAGCTCGGCGATGTCCTGCGGGTAGCTGGCCGCCACGGCGACCCGGGCGCAGCCCAACGCCGCCAACGCGTGCACAAACGCGAACGAGGTGCTCGAGGCGGGCACCCCGGCGGTGGCGGCCAGCCGCGCCACCTGGTCGGCGGCGCCGTCGGGCCCGTAGACGAAACTGCCCGACGTGCACGCCCACACCACCGCGGCCGGCCGCCGCGGCGCCAGCAGCGCCGCCCCGTCGGCCAGCCGGGCCGGGCTGCCCAGATCCAGCAGTTCGGGCACCGCGTGCAGATCCGTGCCGTAGATGTGCACCACCGCCAGCTCCACCCCGAGCCGCGCGGCCGCCCACGGGTAGTCGGACTCCGCGGCGTGGTCGGGGTAGATAAAACCAACGCAGTCGACGGTCATCGCTTGGCCCCGGCGAACACGTCGCGCAGCCAACGGCCCGGACCCATCATCGGCAGATCCATCCGGCCCAGGCACGCCCACATGGTCAGTTGATTGGCGGTCAGGATCGGTTTGCCGAGCATGTTCTCCAGGGGGTCGACGATGTCGTAGGTGCGCAGGTTGGTGCAGCTGACGAAGATGGCCTGCGCGTCGGGATGGTCGGCGGCCACGATCCGCTCCGCCACCGTACGGTAGTTCACTTTCCAGATGCCGCCGCCCAGTCCGAGGTAGTCCGACCGCAGCACCGTCACACCCAGCTGCCCCAAGAAGGCGTGCAACAGCTCGGTGAGTTCTTCGTCGTAGGGCGTGATCACGCACATCCGGGAGATCTGCAGGGCGAGGACGGCCTCGGCCAGCGCGCCGGAGGTGGTCACCGCCGCCGGGGCCCCGGCCGCTTCGATCGCGGCGACCAACGTCTTCTCGTATTCGACGCCGTTGACGAAGCTGCCCGAGGCACACAGGTAGGCAACGACTTCCGGCTCCACGTGCAGCACGTCGCGGGTGGCGGCCTCCAGGTGATGGGTGTTGGACACCAACTCGGCCATCAGCCGGCTCACCGGCACCGGTTCGTAGTGGGTGCGGGCCAGGTGCAGCGACACCTCCGCCGGAATCCACCGCCACAGTTCGCGTTCGATCGCCAAATCGAAGGGGGCGATGATGCCGATGCCGCGCTGGTCACCAGGCCCGTCGAACTCTGGTAGCGACGACAGATCCATGGGTGGCCCCACACTCGCGTAGTTCCACTCCAGGCCAGCCCCTGGATTGTTGACAATCATACGATGCGTTTTTACGGTGTCAATGTGGGCGCGCGTTCGGTCGTCACGATTCAGCATGGCGAGTCCATCCCCGCCCAGCTCTCCACGATCAGCGCCGACGCCGAACTGCGGATGGTGCCCTCTCCCCGCCTGGCCGAGGCGCTGCCCGGCGCCGACGTGCTGTTCGTCTACGACTTCTCTTCGCCGGCACTGCGATCCGCCTGGCCGGCCGCCGATTCGCTGCGCTGGGTGCAGGTGGCCTCCGTCGGCGTGGATGCGGTGCTGTTCGACGGGCTGATCGATTCCGAGGTGATCCTGACCAACTCCCGCGGAATCTTCGAGGAACCGATCGCCGAATACGTGCTGGGCCAGATCTTGGCGTTCGCCAAGGACTTTCACCGCTCCTGGAGCGCGCAAGAAGCCCACCGCTGGCAGCACTTCGAATCCGAGCCGATCGCCGGCAAGTCGGCCACGATCGTGGGCACCGGGCCGGTCGGGCGGGCGATCGCGCGGCTGCTCAGCGCGGCCGGGATGCGGGTGCGCGGGGTGGGGCGTCGCGCCCGCACCGACCCCGACTTCGGTGAGATCGGCGCCGACCTGCTCGCGGCGCTCGCCGACACCGACTACGTCGTGCTTGCCGCCCCGTTGACGGAGCAGACCCGCGGCATGATGAACGCCGACGCACTGGCCGCGCTGCCGCCGCGGGCCCGGCTGATCAACGTCGGCCGCGGCGAGCTGGTGCTCACCGACGCGCTGGTGGCGGCGCTGCAGACCGGACGGCTGGCCGGGGCAGCACTCGACGTCGTCGACCCCGAACCGCTGCCGCCCGGCCATCCGCTGTGGACCGCCCCGAATGTGCGGCTGACCCCGCACAACAGCGGCGACGTGGCGGGTTGGACCGATCAACTGCAACAGCAGTTCATCGCCAACTTCCGACGCTATGTGTCCGGCCAGCCGCTGCACAACGTCGTCGACAAGCACCGCGGATACGCCCCGACCGGCTGAGGAGCCGTTATGACTGAACCCACTGATCTGACGGCGCTGCAGCTGATCGCCGCCTATACCTCCGGGGAACTGTCCCCGGTCGAGGCAACCGCCGCCGCGCTTTCGGTGATCGCCGAACGCGACGGCGAACTCAACGCGTTTTGCCTGGTCGACGAGGAGGCCGCGCTGGCGCAGGCCCGCAAGTCGGAGGCCCGGTGGGCCGGCAACTACACCAAGGGCCTGCTCGACGGCGTGCCGATCGCGATCAAAGACGTGTTCCGCACCGCCGGGTGGCCGACGCTGCGCGGCTCGCGGCTGACCGATCCCGCCGGGCCGTGGCCCGACGACACCCCGGCGGTGGACCAGATTCGTCGCGACGGGATGGTGATCATCGGCAAGACCACCACCCCGGAGTTGGCGTGGAAGGGCGTCACCGACAGTCCGCTGTGCGGGGTCACCCGCAACCCCGCCGATTCCAGCCGGACCGCGGGCGGCTCCTCCGGGGGCAGCGCGGCGGCGGTGGCCGCCGGGATGGCGCCGCTGTCGATCGGCACCGACGGCGGCGGAAGCATCCGGATTCCGGCGGCGTTTTGCGGCGTGGTGGGTTTCAAGCCCACCCACGGCCGGGTGCCGATGTATCCGATCAGCCCGTTCGGCCCGCTGGCCCACGCCGGGCCGATCAGCCGGACCGTCGAGGACACCGCGATGCTGATGGACATCATCGCGCTGCCGTCGCACCGCGATCCGACGTCGCTGCCGGCGACGTGGGCCACCTATCGCGGCGAAATCCACCGCGACGTCGTCGGATTGGATGTCGCGTACTCGCCGACGTTGGGCTATGCCGAGGTCGATCCGCAGGTCGCGGCGGCGGCCGCCGCCGCGGTGCGCACGCTGGCCGACGCGGGCCTGAACGTGGTGGAAGCCGACCCGGGCTTCGCCGACCCGATCGATGCCTTCGAAACGCTGTGGGCCACCGGGGCCGCGGCCAGCCTGCGCCGCTACGGCGCGTCGGCGCGCGACCAGGTCGACCCGGGCCTGCTGGCCATGTGGGACCGCGGGCTTGCGGTGTCGGGGGTGGAGTATCTCGACGCCCGGCAGGTCTGCATCGAGTTGGGGTTGACCATGGGTGAGTTCCACGAAACCCACAACCTGCTGATCACCCCGACCACCCCGATCCCCGCCTTCGACGCCGGACACGATGTGCCGGTGGATTCCGGGATGCGCTGGTGGGCGCAGTGGACGCCGTTCACCTACCCGTTCAACATGACCCAGCAGCCGGCGCTGTCCATCCCGATCGGCACCACCACCGAGGGGCTGCCCATCGGATTGCAGATCGTCGGGCCCCGGCACAGCGACGATCTGGTGCTGGCGGTGGGCCGCTTCGCCGAGCAGGTGCTGGGCTGAGTTCCCCCTTGCCGCGAGCGTGCGCAAATGTACGGCGACACGCCGGTGGTGGTGGCAATTTGCGCACGCTCGCGGCCAAAAGTTAAGCCCGGGCGAAGGCTAACTGCTCGCCGACCGCACCGGCCATCCACAGGTCGCTGCAGGCGGCGGCGATGTCGTCCAGGCCGTCTTCGATGGTCGCGAACACGTTGCCGGGGACCCAGCCGATGTCCCCGTTGAGCAGTAAGTTGTTGCGGCCGTAGAAGATCGCGAGGTCGGTGGCGCCTTGCGGTGAATGCGCTTCGGAGCCTTCGTCATAGCCGTAGGCGGGGTTGCCGATCTCGGATGCCTCGAAGCCGAAGAAACACACGTCACCCGGAATCGGGGTGACCGTGCAGTTCTCCCGTCCCGGGGTCCCCAGCGGCGCCAACAGGGTGTACACCTCGTTGCGCGCGTACTTGCCGTGGTAGGCCTGCCCGGCGACCGGCAGCGCATCCCAGACCACCGCGCAGGTGCGTGGTGCGAGATCGTCGAGCAACCGTGCCCGACAGGACACCTTGCGTTTGGTCAGCGTGATCGAGATGTACCGTGCCACGGCCTCCCCTCTCAGTTCAGCGACAGGGTGTCGATTGTCGACAATTCCCCAGCATAGTGCGGTGATCGCCGATTACCACCCGCCCTCGTCGTAGCTGGGCTGTTATGTGTTTGATGCCTTACCGCTCTCGAAACCGCGAACGCCGTTGAGAGACCATGACTTACTGCACCCTTGGGTGAATAGGCGTCCAGGTGTGCACCCGACGGAGCGAGTAGATGGGTAACGCGCATGGAACCTCTTCAGCAGGCCACATCGACGGGGGTCCTCGAACAAATCCGCGTCGACGACGACGAGTTTGTCACGGAGTGCGTCGAATCCGTCGACCCGCCGACGGAGACCACCACGAACACCGCGCGGCGACACGTACACCTGCACATCCCGTTGCGCTGGCTGATCATTGGAGTGCTGGTTGCCGTTTTCGCCGGAGCGGGCGGCTGGCTGGGCTGGGTGGCCATCGAACACCATCAACGCGATGTGGCCGCTACGCAGGCGCTGGACGCCGCCAAAAAGTACGCCCTGACGTTGTGCAATATCGACGCCAGCACCGTCGACAAGAACTTCACCGAGTTGTTCAACAGCTCGACCGAGGAGTTCAACGATGCGCACGCCGAACGCGCCGCCAAGCTGCGCCAGCTGCTGATCGACAAAAAGGTCACGGCCCACGGCCGTATCACGCAGGCCACCGTCGAATCGGTCACTGTAGACAGAGTCAAGGTGTTGCTGCTGATTGACCAGACGGTGAGCAGCACCGATACGCCCACTCCGGCCGAGGAGCACACCCACATCAGGATCACGCTGGACAAGGTGGATGGCCGGTGGTTGGCCAGCGACGTGAAGCTGCGATGAGGCCGGCCACCGGGGTCGCCGCGCTGTTCGCAGCGGTGTCCATCGCGCCGGCCAGCAGCGTCGTGCACGCGTCGCCGGTGGACTGGAACGCCCTCGCGCAGTGCGAATCCGGAGGTAATTGGTCGGCCAACACCGGCAACGGCGCCTACGGCGGCCTGCAGATCAAGGAGTCGACCTGGCTCGCCAACGGCGGTGTCGGAAATCCGGCGGAGGCTCCCCCGCAGGAGCAGATCCGAGTGGCGAACAACATCATGGCCACCGAGGGACCCAAGGCCTGGCCGAAATGTGCGGTGAGTACTGGGGCGGTCGTGCCGGGTTCGATCACGCACATCCTGACTCAATTGGGCGACGTTGCCGACGGATCGTGTTTGAACCCGCTGAAGTGTTTCTGATCCCGATACCTCGGAATCACCAACAGAAACGCTGTGTTCACTCGCCGCTCGAATTTGCTCGATACTACGCCGAGCGAGTCGCGATCCCGCTAGCATCACGCTGGGCTGCGTCGACTGCGTGGCCCGGTCCATTCGAGAGGAAAGCCATGCGTGACGTAACGAAACGAGCAGCGGCATTCTCCGCCGCGATTCTGGGCATTGCAGTCATCGGCACCGGTTGTCAGTCCGCGAAGGAAAAAGGCAGCGAGGCCACCAGCAGCGCAACTTCATCGCTGTCCTCGTCGGTGGTCGCCGAACCCAGCACCGCAAGCGAAAGCGCGGCGCCCAGCACCACCCAGATGGCCGGCAAGGACGGCAAGGAATACACCGTTTCCGGCGCCATCCTGGAGAAGTACAACTCCCTCGACCAGAAAGCCAAAGACGACCTCGGCGAGCCCAAGGGCGAGCAGAAGGGCACCCCGGACGGGGGCATCTACCAGGAGTTTGAGGGCGGCGTGATCATCCACAAGACCAAGTCGTATGTGGTGTGGGGCGCGATCCGGGACAAGTGGAACGAGTTGGGCGGCTCCCAGGGTGAGCTCGGCTACCCGACCAGCGACGAGACCGACCTCCCCGACGGCGGCAAGCAGTCCACCTTCGAGCACGGCACCATCACCTGGAAGCCGGGCGAAGAGGCTCAAGTCACCAAGAGCTAACCGCCCGAGCAGACACAAAAGCCCCCATTTCGTCGCCGAAATGGGGGCTTTTGTGTCTGCTCGGCGGCCTGAAGTACTCGGCGGCCTGAGGTGCTCGGGCCTCAGCCGATCAGCACCGCGTACCGCGGTTTGATGACCTCGTCGATGATGGCCAACCGCTCGTCGAACGGGATGAACGCCGACTTCATCGCATTGATGGTGAACCGCTCCAAATCACTCCACCCATAGCCGAACGTCTCGGCCAGCAACAGCATCTCCTTGCTCATGGTGGTGTCGCTCATCAACCGGTTGTCGGTGTTGACGGTCACCCGGAACCGGGTGCGGGCGAGCAGGTCGAACGGGTGCTCGGCGATGCTGGCGACCGCGCCGGTCTGCACGTTGGAGCTCGGGCACATCTCGAACGGAATCCGCTTGTCCCGCAAGATCGCCGCCAACCGGCCCAACCGGACCCGGCCGTCGGGATCCACGGCGATATCGTCGACGATCCGCACCCCGTGACCCAACCGGTCCGCCCCGCAGAACCCGATCGCCTCCTGAATGGAGGGCAGCCCGAACGCCTCGCCGGCGTGGATCGTGAAGCGGGCGTTGTTGTTTCGCATGTATTCGAACGCGTCCAGGTGCCGGGTCGGCGGATAGCCGGCCTCCGCACCGGCGATATCGAAACCGACCACCCCCTTGTCCCGGAACCGGATCGCCAACTCGGCGATCTCCCGGGACAGCGCGGCGTGGCGCATCGCGGTGACCAGGCAGCGCACCGTGATCCGCTGGCCGGCCGCGGCGGCCGCCTTCTCGCCGTCGGCGAATCCGGCCAGCACGGCGTCGACGACGTCGTCGAAGGACAACCCGCCGTCGATGTGCAGTTCGGGCGCGAACCGCACCTCGGCGTACACCACCGAGTCGGCGGCCAGGTCTTCCACACACTCGAAGGCGACCCGGTGCAGCGCCTCGGGGGTCTGCATCACCGCCACGGTGTGGCTGAACGGCTCCAGGTAGCGCTCCAGCGAGCCGCTGTGGGAGCGGGTGCGAAACCAGGTCGCCAGCGTGGCGTGGTCGGTGGCGGGCAGCTCGTCGTAGCCGATCTGCCCGGCGATCTCCAACACGGTGGCCGGGCGCAGCCCGCCGTCGAGGTGATCATGCAGCAGCGCCTTGGGCGCCCGGCGGATGGTGTCGGCGGTCAGCGGTGTCGTCATGGCTCGATCCGATCGATGATCAGCGGTCGGGGCGGCGGTGCGGTATCGCCGACACTCCAGCCGCCGTCGAGGGCGGCCAGCGCCGGACCGAACCGCTCCGGGGTGTCGGTGTACAGGGTGAACAGCGGCTCGCCGGCCGCCACCGGCTCGCCGGGACGGCGGTGGATGCGGATACCGGCACCGGCCTGGACCTGCTCACCCGGGCGGGAGCGGCCCGCGCCGAGCCGCCACACCGTCTGCCCTACCGCCATCGCGTCGATGTCTCCCATTGTGCCGCCCCGCGGCGCGGTCACCGTCTCCGAACAGGCACCGATCGGCAACGGAACCGACAAGTCGCCGCCCTGCGCGGCGATCAGCGCCCGGAACCGGTCCATCGCGGTGCCGTCGGCCAGCGTCTGCGCCGGGTCACGCCCCTCGATGCCGGCCAGGCTCAGCATCTCGGTGGCCAGCGCCACGGTCAGCTCCACCACATCGGCGGGCCCGCCGCCGGCCAGCACCTCCAGCGCCTCGGCCACCTCCACGGCGTTGCCGGCGGTCGCCCCCAGCGGCGCGTTCATATCGGTCAGCAGCGCCCGGGTCCGCACCCCGGCCGCCGCGCCCAGCGCCACCATGGTGCGCGCCAGTTCGGCGCCGGCCGCCGCCGACGTCATGAATGCCCCGGAACCGATCTTCACATCGAGCACCAGCGCACTGGCTCCTTCGGCCAGCTTCTTGCTCATCACCGAGCTGGCGATCAGCGGCAGCGACTCCACGGTGGCGGTGACGTCGCGCAGCGCGTACAGCTTGGCGTCGGCCGGGGCCAGCTGCCCGGCGGCGAAGATCGCCGCGCCGACCCGCCGCAGCTGGTCGGTGACCTGCCGGTTGGACAGGGCGGCGGTGAACCCGGCGATGGAGTCCAGCTTGTCCAGGGTGCCGCCGGTGTGGCCCAACCCGCGCCCGGAGGCCTGCGGCACCGCACCCCCGCAGGCGGCGATGACGGCCACCAACGGCAGGGTGATCTTGTCGCCGACCCCGCCGGTGGAGTGTTTGTCCACCGTCACCAGCGGGGCATCCCCGCGCCGCAGCCCGGAGAAGTCCAGCCGGGGACCGGAGGCCACCATCGCCGTCGTCCACCGCGCGGTCTCCCCCGGGTCCATCCCCCGTAGAAAGATCGCCATCAGCAGCGCCGACATCTGCTCGTCGGCGACGCAGCCGTGGGTGTAGGCGTCGATCACCCAGTCGATCGCGGCGTCGGACAGCCGGCCCCCGTCGCGTTTGGTCGCGATCACCGTCGGCGCATCGAAGGACGTCACCAGGCGCCCCGGGCGAGGTCGTCGGGGCCGAACGCGTCGGGCAGCAGGTCGGCCAGCCGGCGCGGGCCGCCCGGATGGTCGATCAACAGCTCCGGGCCACCGTGCTCCCACAGCACCTGCCGGCACCGCCCGCACGGCATCAGCAGCGCCCCGGAGGCCTGCACGCACACCAGCGCCACCAGCCGGCCGCCGCCGGTGGCGTGCAGGGCGCAGACCACACCGCACTCGGCGCAGAGACCTAGGCCATATGAGACATTTTCCACATTGCAGCCGGTGAGCAGCCGACCGTCATCGGCCAGCGCCGCGGCGCCCACCCGGAACCGCGAATAGGGTGCATAACCGCGGTCCGCAACTTCGATTGCCTTGTCGCGCAACATGTTCCAGTCAATGGAGGCGGGCATCCTAGCGATGCCCGACTTGATCCGAATACATCCGAAACGCCCTTTTCACCCGTCGACCACCGTCAAAGGTCACCCTAACTTTTCCAGTCTTACCGTGCTGATGACTGCGGAGTAACTTCGTTCGCCCCCACAATTGGGTCTAGAGTCCACCCGACGGTTCCCCATAGTGATCGCGTTGGAGGCGCTGATGACGACGGCGGCATCTGTAAATCCGCCCACGCCCGCACCGCGTGATGGACAGCGGCGAATACGGCGCACCCTGTACCGGGGCGACCCCGGCATGTGGGCCTGGGTGTTGCACCGCATCACCGGTGCGACGATCTTCTTCTTCCTGTTCGTCCACGTGCTGGACACCGCGCTGGTGCGGGTCGGGCCGCAGGCCTACAACGAGGTCATCGCGACCTATAAGACCCCGATCGTCGGGCTGATGGAGCTCGGGCTGGTGGCCGCGGTGTTGTTCCACGCGCTCAACGGGGTGCGGGTGATCCTGATCGACTTCTGGGCCCAGGGCCCGCGCTACCAGAAGCTGATGCTGTGGTCGATCATCGTGATCTGGCTGCTGGTCATCGTTCCGGCCACCGTGGTAATTGGCATTCACATGATGGAGCACTTCCGATGAGCGCCCCGGATCTACAACTCGGCCGCGGCCAGCTCGCCCCGGTCCGCCAGTACAGCCCGGACCGTCCCGCCAGCCTGGGCGATCCGCGGTCCCCGCACCGGCACGCCGGCATGCCCAACTTCGAGAAATACGCCTGGCTGTTCATGCGGTTTAGCGGCATCGTGCTGGTGTTCTTGGCGCTCGGGCACCTGTTCGTGATGCTGATGTGGGAAAACGGGGTGTACCGCATCGACTTCAACTATGTGGCGCAGCGCTGGCACTCGCCGTTCTGGCAGACCTGGGACCTGTTGTTGCTGTGGCTGGCGCAACTGCACGGTGGAAACGGGATGCGCACCATCATCGGCGATTACACCCGCAAGGACTCCACCAAGTTCTGGCTCAACACCCTGCTGGCGGTGTCGATGCTGTTCACGTTGATCCTGGGCAGCTACGTGCTGCTGACCTTCGACGCGAACGTCTCGTGAAACAAGAAACTTCGAACATGCAGGTGATGACGCGGTGATTCAGCAACATCGATACGACGTGGTGATCGTCGGCGCCGGCGGCGCCGGAATGCGGGCCGCGGTGGAATCCGCGCCGCGCGCTCGTACTGCAGTGCTGACCAAGCTGTACCCGACGCGCAGCCACACCGGTGCCGCCCAAGGCGGCATGTGCGCGGCCCTGGCCAACGTCGAGGAAGACAACTGGGAGTGGCACACCTTCGACACCGTCAAGGGCGGCGACTACCTGGCCGACCAGGACGCGGTGGAGATCATGGCCAAGGAGGCCATCGACGCGGTGCTGGACCTGGAAAAGATGGGGATGCCGTTCAACCGCACCCCCGAGGGCCGCATCGACCAGCGCCGCTTCGGCGGGCACACCCGCGACCACGGTAAGGCCCCGGTGCGCCGGGCCTGTTACGCCGCCGACCGCACCGGCCACATGATCCTGCAGACGCTGTACCAGAACTGCGTCAAACACAACGTCGAGTTCTTCAACGAGTTCTACGTGCTGGACCTGGTGCTCTCCGAAACCGCCAGCGGCCCGGTGGCCACCGGGGTGGTCGCCTACGAGCTGGCCACCGGCGAGATCCACGTCTTCCACGCCAAGGCCATCGTGTTCGCGACCGGCGGGTCGGGCCGGATGTACAAGACCACCTCCAACGCCCACACCCTCACCGGCGACGGCATGGGCGTGGTGTTCCGCAAGGGACTTCCGTTGGAGGACATGGAATTTCACCAATTCCACCCGACCGGCCTGGCCGGTCTGGGCATCTTGATCTCCGAGGCGGTGCGCGGCGAGGGCGGCCGGCTGCTCAACGGCGACGGCGAACGGTTCATGGAGCGTTACGCCCCGACGATCGTCGACCTGGCGCCCCGCGACATCGTCGCCCGCTCCATGGTGCTCGAGGTGTTGGAGGGCCGCGGCGCCGGCCCCAACAAGGACTACGTCTACATCGACGTGCGCCACCTCGGTGAGGACGTGCTGGAAGCCAAGCTGCCCGACATCACCGAGTTCGCCCGCACCTACCTGGGGGTGGACCCGGTCAAGGAACTGGTGCCGGTATACCCGACCTGCCACTACGCGATGGGCGGGATCCCCACCACCATCACCGGGCAGGTGCTGCGCGACAACACCAACACGGTGCCCGGCCTGTACGCGGCCGGGGAATGCGCGTGCGTGTCGGTGCACGGCGCCAACCGGTTGGGCACCAACTCGCTGCTGGACATCAACGTGTTCGGGCGCCGGGCCGGGATCGCCGCCGCGAACTACGCGCTGGGTCACGACTTCGTCGACATGCCGGAGAACCCGGCCGGCATGGTGGTCGGCTGGGTGGCGGATATTTTGTCCGAGCACGGCAACGAGCGCGTGGCCGACATCCGCGGCGCGCTGCAGCAGTCGATGGACAACAACGCCGCGGTGTTCCGCACCGAGGAGACGTTGAAGCAGGCACTGACCGACATTCATGCGCTCAAAGAGCGGTATTCCCGAATCACCGTGCACGACAAGGGAAAGCGCTTCAACTCCGATCTGCTGGAAGCCATCGAACTGGGCTTCTTGCTGGAGTTGGCCGAGGTGACGGTGGTTGGGGCGTTGAACCGCAAGGAATCCCGCGGTGGCCATGCCCGCGAGGACTACCCGAACCGCGACGACGTCAACTACATGCGCCACACCATGGCCTACAAGGAAGGTAGCGAGCTGCTGAGTGACATCCGGCTGGACTTCAAGCCGGTGGTGCAGACCCGCTACGAGCCCAAGGAGCGGAAGTACTGATGGCCTCTTCGAGTCAGGTTGTCGAGACCCCCGAAGCCGGTGACCCGCCGCTGCCGCCGATTCCCGACGGCGCGGTGATGGTGACGTTGAAGATCGCCCGGTTCAATCCGGAGAACCCCGACGCCGCCGGCTGGCAAAGCTTCCGGGTGCCGTGCCTGCCCAGCGACCGGCTGCTGAACCTGCTGATCTATGTCAAAAGCTACCTGGATGGCACGCTGACCTTCCGGCGGTCCTGCGCGCACGGGGTGTGCGGCTCGGACGCCATGCGGATCAACGGCAACAACCGGTTGGCCTGCAAGGTGCTGATGCGCGACCTGCTGCCGAAGAAAGCCAGCCAGGAGCTGACCATCACCATCGAGCCGATCCGCGGGCTGCCGGTGGAAAAGGACCTGGTGGTCGACATGGAGCCGTTCTTCGACGCCTACCGCGCGATCAAGCCGTTCCTGATGACCAGCGGCAACCAGCCGACCCGCGAACGGATCCAGTCCCAGACCGACCGGGCCCGCTTCGACGACACCACCAAGTGCATCCTGTGCGCCTGCTGCACCACCAGCTGCCCGGTGTACTGGAGCGAGGGCAGCTACTTCGGCCCGGCGGCGATCGTCAACGCGCACCGCTTCATCTTCGATTCCCGTGACGAGGGGGCCGCCGAGCGGCTCGACATCCTCAACGAGGTCGACGGGGTGTGGCGCTGCCGCACCACGTTCAACTGCACCGAGGCCTGCCCGCGCGGCATCGAGGTCACCAAGGCCATCCAGGAGGTCAAGCGCGCGCTGATGTTCGCGCGCTAGTTCTTTGGCCTTTGGCCTTTGGCCGCGAGCGTGCACAAAATGCCACTGTAAGCGGGGTTTTGGCGTGCGTTTGCGCACGCTCGCGCTCCGACTGCCGTCAGCCGAACAGGCCGACCGTGCGGGCCTCGCCGAGGGCCGCATCCGCGATGGTCCGGGCGGCGTCGGGTGCCGGCGTCGTCGGCGCGACCGTCACCGGTTTGCCCAGCGCGTACAGCTGGAAGCGGTAGTGGTGCACACCGGTGCCGGCCGGTGGGCACGGGCCGAAGTACTCCGCCTTGCCCGCCGAATTCTGGCTGACCGTCGCGCCCGGCGGCAGCGGACCCTCACCGATCTCGGTGGTGGTCGGCGGGATGCCGGTGACCAGCCAGTGGAAGTAGAGCCCGGCCGGCGCGTCCGGGTCGTCGACCACCAGCGCCAACGCCCGGGTGCCCGTCGGGACCTTGTCCCAGCGCAGCGGCGGCGGCACGTTGCGGCCCTTACAGGAGTACTCGACCGGGATCGGGGTGTTGTCGGCGAATGCGGGACTGGTGAGGGCGAACCCGCCCGGCGCGGTGCTCATCGCGGCTCCTGTGCTGCTCGACGCGGGCGCGACGTCCGGTTTCCCGCCGCCACACCCCGGGAGCGCGAGAAGCAGCAGCACCAGCGCGATCGGCGCCCGTCTCATGAGCGTGTGTATACCGCTGATCGACCGCGGCGTAAAGGGGGACTGCTCGTCACACTTTGGCGGGCCGCCTCGTCTAACGGGTATGACACAGAAAACCCGCATTGAGCCCCTGCCCCCCAAGCGCGCCGGCTGGTTGACCCGCGCCATGTACCGCTACGCCAAGCGGCGCTTCGGCGAGGTCCCCGAGCCGTTCACCGTCGCCGCGCACCACCCCCGGCTGCTGGTCGCCAACGCCGTGCACGAAATGCTGCTGCAACGCGGGTCGCGCACCCTGCCGGCCAGTGTGCGGGAGCTGGCGGTGTTTTGGACCGCCCGCACCATCGGCTGCTCGTGGTGTGTGGACTTCGGGTCCATGCTGCAACGGCTGGATGGGCTGGACGTCGAAAGGCTCAAGTACATCGACGATTACGCCACATCTGCGCATTACACCGACGACGAACGCGCCGCCATCGCCTACGCCGACGCGGTGACCACCGACCCGCACAACGTCACCGACGAGCAGGTGGCCGACCTGCGGGCCCGGTTCGGCGACGCCGGCGTGATCGAGCTGACCTACCAGATCGGCGTGGAGAACATGCGGGCCCGGATGTATTCGGCGCTGGGCATCACCGAGCAGGGGTTCAGCTCCGGGGACGCCTGCCGGGTGCCGTGGGCCTAACGCCGTTACGGCGCGGGCGTGATCTCGATATAGGCCATCGGCATGCCGAACACCGCGGCGCTTCTATCGAGGCTGCGCTCCAACAGCTTCATCGGCAGGCTCCAATTCGCGGCGATCACCTGCTCGGCGTGGGCGTGCTCGGACTCGGGCAGGATCCGGGCGACCCCGGCGACCGGTTGGCCGCTGGGTTTGCCCCGCAGACTGCTGGGCACCACCACCACCCGCGGGTTGCGGCGGATCCGCTTGACCTTCCCGGTGGAGGGATCGGTGCGGATGTAGATCTTCCCGTCGGCCACCCCGTGGTTGATCGGGCTGGGCATCGGCTCACCGGAACGCTTGAACGTCACCAGCACGATCTGGTGGGCCTGGTCGAATCCGGTGAAGTCGGTGCCGCTGGGGGCGCCGATATCGAAGGCGGCGCGATGACGCATCTTGTCCATCCCGCGGTTCATCAGCGCGGTCATCTTCTTGGCGGCGTTACCTGCCATGCGCCCTCCCGTGGGTTCTGCCCGCCAGCGTATCGGCACCGGGAGTTGACCGCCACCAATCCCAATTCGATCGCTGACGCTGACATAAACGCAAAGGCGCGTTCGCCGAGCGTGTACTCAGAGCGAGAATTCGGCCGTTTTTTCGAGCCGAGTACACGCTCGGCGACCGGGAGGGTTCGTGGGCCAACTCCAGTTGGCGGCGATCACCTGGTCGGCCTGGGTGGGACGGCCGATGTCGAAGGCGGCGCGGTGGCGCATCTTGTCCATGACGCGGAACATCAACGCGCTCAGCTTCTTCGCGGTTTTACCTGGCACGCTCATTGTCTGACCGATTCGCCCGACTGACCCGCAGCGGTGACCCGGTGAACTTGTCCGGGTTGGCGACATCCCAGACCGCGCAGACTTTGCCGTCGCGCACCGTCATTGCGGTGATCCGGGGCGTCATGGCCTGGTAGCCCTCGCCGCCGGGCGCCCCCGGTGTGTAGGCACCCAGCTCGCCGTTGATCAGCGCGAGCTGATTCGACGCGACCATCGCCGGCCCGTAGCGTTTCGCCAGCCCGAACAGGAACCGGGCCACCTTGTCCGGGCCGCGGATGACCTGGGCCGCGGTCGGCGCCTTGCGGTTGGCGTCCCCGGTGAATGTGACATCGGGATGCAGCAACGCCACCACCCCGGCCATGTCCCCGGCGGCCATCGCCGCCATCAGCTTGCCGACCACCTCGGCGTGCGCGGGGTCCGGCGCCGGCGGCGGATCGGCGGCCACCGCGCGACGGGCCCGCGACGCCAGTTGCCGGGCGGCGGCCGCGGTGATGCCCAGCACCTCGGCCACCTCGGCGAACGGCAACGCGAACCCGTCGTGCAGCACGAACGCCACCCGCTGATCGGGGCTGAGCCGCTCCAGCACCACCATCGCGGCGAACCGGGCATCCTCGCCGGCCACCACCGCCGACAGCGGGTCGGCCGCGTCGAATCCGGTCACCACGGGTTCCGGAAGCCATTGGCCCACATAGGTTTCGCGCCGGTGTGCGGCCGAGCGCAACCGGTCCAAACCCAGTCGGCTCACCACCGTGGTCAGCCAGGCCCGCAGGTCCGCGATCTGATCGCGTTCGGCGGCCGCCCACCGCAGCCAGGCGTCTTGGACGATGTCCTCGGCGTCGGCGAACGTCCCGGTCAGCCGGTAGGCCACCGCCAACAGATGCGGGCGCAGGTCTTCGAAGTCGTCCACCCGGGTGCCGGCGGTCATACCGCCTAGCGTAGGACGGGCCGATTGGTAACGCCCCGCGGCGTCGCACCGACAAGCTGGTTAGGTACACAGTTGCGGGAGCGATCGATGGCGTGGGCGCAGATACCCGGATGTGCGAAAGTGGCGGCGGCCGCGGCGCTGATCGCCCTCCCGGCGGCGGCCGTGCCCATACCGGCCCACGCGGCGCCCGGCGTCAGCGCGGCGACCCAGGCCCCGGCCGACGACCCCGATTGCCCGGCGAATCCCGGCTGCCCAGCCAGCCCCGACGATCCGACGCCACCATCGATGGTCCCGGCGCAAGTCATTCCGCAGGCGCCGTTGATCATTCCGGGGGGACCACCAGGCTCGCCTCCGCAGGTCATTCCGCAGCCTCCGCTGATCATCCCCGCGCACCCGGCGTGATGCCGTCCCCGGGCGTTAGGCTCGGCGGCGATGACCGAGACGACGCCCACAACCCTGGCGGCCAAGGCCGACCGCTACCTGTGGGGCCACTTCGCCCGGCACGGCGCGGGCATCACACCGCCGATCATTACCCGCGGTGACGGCGTCACCATCTTCGACGACCGCGGGAAAAGCTACCTGGACGGGTTGTCCGGCCTGTTCACCGTGCAGGTGGGCCACGGCCGCGACGAGCTCGCCGCCGCGGCAGCACAGCAGGCCCGCGAGCTGGCCTACTTCCCGCTGTGGTCGTATGCCACCCCGACCGCGATCGAGCTGGCCGAACGGCTGGCCCACTATGCGCCCGGCGATTTGAACCGGGTGTTTTTCACCACCGGCGGCGGCGAGGCCGTCGAGACCGCGTGGAAGCTGGCCAAGCAGTACTTCAAGTTGACCGGCAAACCCGGCAAGCACAAGGTGATCTCGCGGGCGGTCGCCTACCACGGCACCCCGCAGGGCGCCCTGGCGATCACCGGCGTGCCGGCCTACAAGGCGCCGTTCGAGCCGCTGACGCCGGGCGGCCTGAAGGTGCCCAACACCGACATCTACCGCGCCCCGGAGCCGTTGCGCACCGACGCCAAGGCGTTCGGCGCCTGGGCCGCCGACCGGATCGCCGAGGCGATCGAATTCGAGGGGCCCGACACCGTGGCCGCGGTGTTTTTGGAGCCGGTGCAAAACGCCGGCGGCTGCATCCCGCCGCCGCCGGGGTATTTCGACCGGGTCCGCGAGATCTGCGATGCCTACGACGTGCTGCTGGTCTCCGACGAGGTGATCTGCGCGTTCGGCCGGATCGGATCGATGTTCGCCTGCCGCGACTTCGGCTACGTCCCGGACATCATCACCTGCGCCAAGGGCATGACGTCGGGGTACTCGCCGATCGGCGCGATGATCGCCAGCGACCGGCTGTTCGAGCCGTTCCGGGACGGGACGACGATGTTCCCGCACGGCTACACCTTCGGTGGCCATCCGGTGTCGGCGGCGGTGGCGCTGGCCAACCTCGACCTCTTCGAGCGCGAAGGCCTCAACGACCGCGTCAAGGGGTACGCGGCAACCTTCCGCAGCACGCTGGAGCGGCTGTATGACCTGCCCATCGTCGGCGATATCCGCGGCGAGGGCTACTTCTACGCGGTCGAATTGGTCAAGGATCAGGCGACCCGGGAAACCTTCGACGCCGCCGAATGCGCCCGCTTGCTGCCGGCCATCTCCGCGGCGCTGTATGAGGCCGGACTGTATTGTCGCGCCGATGACCGCGGCGACCCGGTGATCGTACTGGCACCGCCGCTGATCAGCGGCCCGGCCGAATTCGACGCGATCGAGACCATCCTGCGCGGCGTGCTCGCGGAGGCGTCGGCGCGGCTGCTCTAGGGTCCATACGGGCCAAACCCGCGCAACGGAGAGGACGACGGTGGGCGAAATCGCGCAATTGCGCCGCTCCTCCCCGTTGGTGCTGTTGGTGGGCGTCGCGGCGGCCACGGTCGGCATCCTCTACGGCTACGACCCCGTCTCGGGCGCGCTGTTGTTCCTCGGCAACGACTTCGATATCTCGCCGGCACGCCAAGAGATGGTGGCGACCGTGGTGGTCGTCGGGATGGCCGCCGGGGCTGCCGTCGGGGGGTGGCTGGCCAACACCATCGGGCGCAAAACGTCCCTGATCGCGGCGGCCGCCGCCTACGGGGTGTTCGCGATTCTCAGCGCGCTGGCGGTGTCGCTGCCGATGCTGCTGGTGGTGCGCCTGCTGCTGGGAGTGGCGATCGGCGTGACGGTGGTCGTGGTTCCGGTATTCGTGGCCGAGTCGGTGCCCGCCTCGGTACGCGGTTCGCTGCTGGTGGCCTACGGGCTGATGTCCGTGGTCGGCATCATCATCGGCTACCTGGTGTCGTTCGTGCTGTCCGATACCCACAACTGGCGCTTGATGCTGGGTTCGGCCGCGGTCCCCGCCGTGCTGATGATCGCACTGTTGTTGAAGGTGCCGGACAGCGCGCGCTGGTACATGCTCAAGGGCCGGATCGACGACGCGCGCCGAACAATGCTGCGGGTGGAACCGCAGGCCGACGCCGAGAAGGAACTGGCGGAGATCGCCCGCGCTCAACAAGAAGAAGAGCAGGCCCACGCCGGGGTGCTCCGCGAGATGCTGCAGCGGTCGCATCTGCGGGCCACGGTCTTCCTGATCGTGTTCGGATTCTTCACTCAGATCACCGGGATCAACGCCATCGTCTTTTACGGCCCGCTGATCTTCCAAGACATGGGCTTTGACGGAAACTTCAACCTGCTGGTGTTGCCCGCGTTGGTCATGGTTGCGGCCGTGGCCGCGATGTGCGTCTCGCTGGTCCTGGTCGACCGGGTGGGCCGACGCCCGATCCTGCTGTCCGGGATCGCGGTGATGATCGTCGCCAACCTGGCCCTGATCGGTGCCTACGCCGCCGGGCCGCTGCTCGGTAGCGCGCTCCCGTACTTCCAGTTCACCGCGATCCTGCTGTTCTCGGTCGGCTACCACTTCGGTTTCGGCTCGGTGGCGTGGGTGTATGGCGGGGAGGCCCTGCCCGCCAAATTGCGGTCGATCGGGTCGAGCGTGATGCTCACCACGAACTTGACGGCCAACGCGATCGTGGTCGCCGTGTTCCTGACGATGCTCACCACACTCGGCGGTGCGACCACCTTCGCCGTGTTCGGCGTGCTGGCGCTGCTCAGCTTCGGCTTTATCTACCGGTACGCCCCGGAAACCAAGGGCATCCAGCTGGAGTACATCCGGCACTTCTGGGAGAACGGCGGCCGCTGGCCCGCCGCGCTACCGAACGGCAACGACACCGACGCGCCCGCCCAGCAGGTCACCAAAACCACCTGACCTCGCCACCGAGTTCCGCCCGGCGATCCTGACGCGGCCTTAAAGTCGGTGCCGTGGGCGACAAACCGCGCATCAACCCGGTCCGGTGGCGGCCGCCGCCGATCGACCCGCTGCCCGAGCTGCCGGCGGCCACCGTCACCATCGTGCCGCTGCCCGGCAACGGACCCGAGGATGTCGTGGTCGACGCCGCCGGCCGGCTGTGGGCCGGGTTGGACGGCGGTCGCATTGTGCGGGTGTCCGCCGACGACGGCAAGCCCACCGTCGTCGCCGATACCGGCGGCCGACCGTTGGGCCTGCACGTGGCCCGCGACGGACGGCTGCTCATCTGCGACAGCCACCGCGGGCTGCTGGCGCTGGACCCGGACAGTGGCCGGCTGGACACCCTGGTCGAATCGGTGGCCGGCCGGCCGCTGATGTTCTGCTCGAATGTCACCGAAACCTCCGATGGCACCATCTATTTCACGGAGTCCACCAGCGCCTTCCGGTTCGACAACTACACCGCCGCCATCATCGAGGCCCGCGGCCACGGGAGCTTGTTCCGGCTCGACACCGACGGGACGATCACCACCCTGGTCGACGGGCTGTACTTCGCCAACGGGGTGACCGCGACCGCCGACGAATCGGCGCTGGTCTTCGCCGAGACCCAGGCGCGGCGGCTGTCGAAGTACTGGCTGACCGGTTCGCAGGCCGGGTCGGTGACACCGTTGGCGGTGCATCTCCCCGGGATGCCCGACAACCTGTCCACCGGCGGCGACGGCCCGATCTGGACCGCGATGGTCGCCCCGATCAATCCCACCCTGGAATGGCTGCTGCCGCGGGCGCCGATCATCCGCAAGATCGCCTGGCGGCTGCCCGATCCGCTGCAACCCCAGATCAAGCCGGAGGTCTGGGCGGTGGCCTTCGACGCCGACAGCGGGGCCGCCGTCGCCGGGGTGCGCACCCGGCATCCCGAGTTCGGTGTGGTCACCGGCGTCGTCGAGGCGGCCGGCACGCTGTGGCTGGGCACCATCAACTACCCGGCGCTGGGCCGGGTGGAGCTCAGCGCCTGCGTCCGCTAGCCGCCCTGCTGCGAGCCGCCCTGCTGCGCCGAATGTGCACGCACGGCGAGAATCGGGCCGATTTTCCGCCCTGGATGCACGTTCGGCGCGCACCCGCCCAAAAGCAGGTTCGGCGCGCGAAACATAACTCATTTGTAACTTCTACATCATTAGTCACAGCGTGGCTCCCCGAAATCGGGCCGCGGGTTGCCTACTCTGCACCACGATGGCCTCGTTACGTTCTGCATCCTGCCTGGCAGCGGCGGTTTTCCTGCTGGCGATGCCCGCTATGCCCACCGCCGTAGCCGAACCCAACGCCGGACCCAACGCGGGGCTAGACACCTGCCCGTACAAGGTCGCCACC
>NZ_MLQM01000030.1:0-38105 GCF_001854525.1 Mycobacterium talmoniae | reverse complement strand
CTGCTCGGCCCGTCCGGTTGCGGCAAGACCACCCTGATGCGGTGCATCGTCGGCACCCAGATCGTCACCTCCGGGACGGTGACCGTGCTGGGAAAACCGGCCGGCACCGCCCCGCTGCGCCGCCGGGTGGGCTACATGCCGCAGGACCCGACCATCTACGACGATCTGCGCATCCTCGACAACGTCCGCTATTTCGCGTCGCTGTACGGGTTCGACACCGGCGCCGCCGACACCGCCATCGACCGGGTGGGCCTGACCGATCACGCCACCGCCTATTGCGCGAACCTGTCCGGGGGTCAGCGCACCCGGGTGTCGCTGGCGTGCGCGCTGGTGTGCCAACCCGACCTGCTGGTGCTCGACGAGCCCACGGTGGGCCTGGATCCGGTGTTGCGGGTGGATCTGTGGCGCCAGTTCGCCACCCTGGCCCGCGACGGCATCACCCTGCTGGTGTCCAGCCACGTGCTGGACGAGGCCGACCACTGCGATGACCTGTTGCTGATGCGTGACGGTCATCTGGTGGCCCACACCACCGGAACCCAACTACGAGAGGACACCGGATGTCCGTCACTGGAGGACGCGTTCCTGTCCATGATCACCCGCAGCACCGCGCCGCAAGCCGGGTAGGGCTGCGGGGATACACCGCGACCACCACCCGGATCCTGCGCCAGCTGGCCGCCGACCGGCGCAGCGTGGCGATGATCCTGTTGGTGCCGGTGCTGGTCATCACGTTGATGTACTTCATGTTCGAGAATGCCCCGCACCGCCCCGGCACCCCGTCGCCGTTCAACACCGCCTGCCTGATCCTGCTGGGCATCTTCCCGCTGTTCGTGATGTTCATCATCACGTCGATCACGATGCAGCGGGAACGGGCGTCGGGCACCCTCGAGCGCATCCTGACCACGCCGCTGCGCCGGTTCGACCTGCTGATCGCCTACGGAACCGCGTTCTCGATCGCGGCGGCGATACAGGCCACCCTGGCGTGCATCGTGGCGTTTTGGTTGCTCGGCTTCGACACCGCCGGCAGCCCGGTGTGGGTGTTTGTCATCGCGATCGTCAACGCGGTGCTCGGGGTGGGGCTGGGCTTGTTGTGTAGCGCCTTCGCCCGCACCGAGTTTCAGGCCGTGCAGTTCATCCCACTGATCATGGTGCCGCAGCTGCTGCTGGCCGGCATCATCGTGCCCCGCGCGCTGATGGCGACCTGGCTGCAGTGGATCAGCAACGTGCTGCCCGCCAGTTACGCGCTGGAGGCGCTGCAGCAGGTGGGGGCGCATCCGGAGCTGACTGGGATCGCGGTGCGCGACATCGTGGTCGTGCTGGGTTTCGCGATCGCCGCGCTGGGGCTGGCGGCGGCGACATTGCGCCGGCGGACCCCGTAACGATGGCTGCCGCTGCGCGTCGCAAGCGTCCCGGCCGGCCGCCGGGCGCCTCCGACACCCGCGACCGGATCCTGACCGAGGCCCGCGAGTTGTTCGCCCGCAACGGGTTTGCCAACACTTCGATCCGGTCGGTGGCCACCGCCGCCGGGGTGGACTCGGCGCTGGTGCATCACTACTTCGGCACCAAACAGCAGCTGTTCGCCGCGGCGATCGAGATCCCGATCGATCCGATGCAGGTGATCGGGCCGCTGCGGGAGACCCCGGTCGACCGGCTGGGTTACACGCTGCCGTCGCTGCTAGTGCCGCTGTGGGATTCCGAGGCGGGGTTGGGTTTTATCGCCCGGTTGCGATCGATCCTGGCCGACGACGAGGTCGGCCTGATCCGCACGTTTCTGCAAGACGTGATCACCGCCGAGGTGGGGCCGCGCGTCGACGACCCGCCCGGAACCGGCCCGGTGCGAGTGCAATTCGTGGCGTCCCAATTGATGGGGGTGGTGGTGGTGCGCTACATCCTGAAACTGGAGCCGTTCGCCTCGCTGCCGGCCGAGCAGCTCGCGGCGACGATCGCGCCGAATCTGCAGCGCTATCTCACCGGGGATCCGCCGGAGCTGCCCGCGCCATGAGCCGGGCGTGCTCGTCGTCGTCCACGTCGCGGGCCTCGTCGACCAGCAGCACCGGGATGCCGTCGTCGATGCGGTAGGCGCGGTGCAGCCGCGGGTTGTACAGCAGGTCATCGATCAGCAGCAGCGGACCGCGGTCGGCGGGGCAGACCACGATGCTCAACAGGTCCGGCGGCAGCGTGTGCCGATCAGAGGGCATGCCGCAGCCTACCGCGGGGGCACCGGTGTCAGCCGTGCTGCACGGCGCCGTCGAACAGCTCGGTGCGCACCGCGGCGGTCAGCCGCTTGAACTGATTGGCCTCGGCGTCGAAGTACCAGGTCTGCCGTCCCGCTTTGGGGATGCCCGCGGCGCGCAACGCGGCGACCGCGGGACGGTAGACGGCGCTCAGCGCCAGCTCGGGCACCACGTGCACGATGTCGGGGCCCAGCCCGACGGGCATGCCGGCCACCGCCTCGATGAGGTCCGCGGCGGTGATCGTCGCGCCCGGGCGCAGGGTCACCGCCGACACCGCCACCTGCTGACCGTGCACCGAGACCGGGTAGGTCGCCACCAGATCGACACCGGTGATCAGGCCCAGGGCGTCGGTGATCGCCACCGGGTAGACGGTGCCGCGCGCGGTGTGGATCACCGAACCGCGCCCGCCCACCATCCAGTAGTCGCCGTCGGCGTCGCGCCGGAACAGGTATTCGGTGGAGATCCAGGTGTCGGCGGGGGCGAACACGCCGCGTTTGACCGACGCGCTCGGATCGATCGGGCCGCGGGGCTGCGCGAGCAGCACCCCGACCTGGTTGGTCTCGGCGACCTGCACGAACCCCTGCTCGGTTTCCAGAATCAGGTCGTGATCGGGGTCGTAGGCGGCCAGTTCGACGTGGCCGGCGCCGGGCAGCAGCCGGCCCTTGCTGCCGACCTTGGCGCCGGACACGTTGGCCAGCACCGCCTGCCCGTCGGTGGTGGCGAAGAATTCGACCACGTGGGCCGGCGCGAACGCCTCCACCACCCGCCGCCACAGCCCGGTGGGCATGCCCGAGCCGATGAACAATCGCACCGGGTGGTTGCCGTGCAACACGAACCCGGGGTCGTCGATCACGTCGCGCAGCATCGCCCAGGTGTAGGACACCACGGTGACGCCGTATTGGCGCACCTCGGCGACAAACCGGTCCGGCTGCAAACCCCGCGACAGCGCGATGCGGGCACCGCCGACCACGGCGCCGCCGAGGCTGACCAACAGCCCGGACTCGTGGTGCAGCGGGGTCAGGCAGTACACCGTGTCGCTGCGGCCCAGCGCGGCCGTCGAGGCGGTACCGAACGCCGACAACGCCCAGCGGTAGTTGGTGATCTGCTTGGCGACCAGCTCCCCGCCGGCGGTGCTGAACGCGACGAACGCCAGGTCCCGCGCCAGGCCCGGGTTGGGCCGGTACCAGCCGGGCAGTTCGACGGCGTCCGGGTCGATCTGCTCCATATCGATCACGTCGGCGTCGTCGGGCAGGTGCAGGTCCCGCGACTCCCCGCCGCCGAGAACCAGGACCTGGCACGGCAATTGGCGCGCCGCGTCGAGATTGGTGGGGTCGGTCAGGATCTCGGCCACTCCCCCGATCCGGGCCGCCTCGGCCAGGTCGCCGTCGGGCGGCATCAGCACGGCGACCGCGCCCAGCCGGGACAGGGCGGCGATGGCAACCAGGGCAGAAGGCCGGGTCTCCATCAGCACCCCGACGTGCACGCCCTGGCGCACCCCCACCTGGATCAGGCCGCGAACGACGTTGTTGATCCGGCGGTCGACGGCTTCGTAGGTGTGCACCCGGCCGTCGAACAGCAGGAATTCGCCGCTCGGGGCGTCGTTGGCCTGCTCACCGATGATGCGGCCCAACGAGATCCGGGTGTGGTCGTTGATCTGGCCCAGCCGGGCCAGCCGGGGCAGGGTGCGCACCGTCTCCAGCGCCAAGGTGCGCACCGACTTGTTCGCCGCCACCACGGCTTCGGCCGCCCCGCGGGCCAGCGCCAGCGCCACCTCGGAGGCCTCCCCGAGACCGTGGGCCACCCGCGAGCTGATCGCCACCCCGCTGTCGGAGGGTTCGTCGGGTTGGTCGGCCATCGGCGCCACCCCGACCGGTTGCGGCCCGTCGCCGGACAGCCACTGCACCCAGCCGGCGACGGTCGGCCAGGTTTCCTCGGCCGCCTTGGACCCCACCACCAGCCCGAAATGCCCGGCCCGCAGCAGGTATTCGTAGACGTCGGCGTCCGGTGCGGCGCGCCGGATGCCGCGCACCGCCGCGGGTTGGCCGATGTCGTCGACCTCGCCGACGAAGGCCAGCACCGGGCAGGTGATGTCGGTCAGGGTGACCAGTTGCCCGTGGATGGCGAAACCGCCGGTCATCATCCGGTTGTGGGCGATGAATTGTTTGAGCAGCTCGGCGATCGCCGGCCCCGACCAGGCGATCCAGCCTTCCGAGTCCAGGAAGCGACGCTGCTGTTCGCGCGGCAGCAACGCCTCCCGATCGTGCAGTTGCCGCAGGAAGTCGATGCGCGCCTTGGCGGTCTTGAGCGGATCCATCAGCTGAAATCCGGTGCGCGCCATCCAGCCCGAGATGTCCATCCTGCTGAACACGTGGTCGGCCATGAAGTTGGCGGTGCCGGCGGCAAGGTTGGGCGGCAGCCCCATCGGCACCGCGGCCAAGGTGTCCACCGGGGAGCCGAACGCCACGATGCTGGCGAGGTCTTTGGACCGGCGGAACGCCGCCACCTGATAGCAAAACATGCCGCCTTGGGAGTACCCCGCCACATGCACGTTGCGGCCGGTGGTGTCCTTGACCGTGTCGATCGCCTCGCTGAGCGCGACAACGTGGTCGGCCAGGTTGCGGCGCATCCCGCCCTCGACCTCGTCGGGCGAGCCGAAGTCGATGACCCAGGGATCGATGCCGGCGGCGTGCAGGATGCCGACCGCACCGTCGTCCCGGGTGACGTCCCACATGTTGGCCGACATCATCATCGGATGCACCATCAGCACCGGCGGGCCGGCGGGCGGCTGACCGGGTCGGTTGTCCGGCGGGAAGTAGCGGCGCAGCTTGTACATCGGCACGCTCTCGACGATCTGGAACGGCGACGGCACCGTGCCGGTCTCCAGACCCCCCAGCCGCAACACCTCCAGGCCGTTTTGCGCGGTGGCCATCAGACGCTCGATCGGTCGCTTGACCGCCGACAGTTTCAGCTCCACCCGCGCGCTCCCCTGGGTTAATGTTGCCGCCGCAAATTTGGCCTGATGGCCTGCACATCATAAGGCCCGTTCGACGCCGGGTTGGCGCGTTCTGCCAGCGGAGGACCGGCGATCCCCGCCACACCCCCCAACCAAGCGGTGGATAGGCTGAGCAATCGATGACGGCCACCGAACACGCGCGCACCCGAGGCGGGCGCCCCGACGAGCCAAGTTGGGTCGCCCGGTTGCTGCGGTTCGACCGCGACGGCGACACCTTCGTGGCGGCCAGCTCCGACCGCGGACCCGCACCGCGGCTGTTCGGCGGGCTCATCGCCGCCCAGGCGCTCGGCGCCGCCGGCGCAACCGTGGACGCGGACAAACTTCCGCAGTCGCTGCACCTGTATTTCGTGCGCGGCGGCCGCTACGGCGTCGACGTCGAGTTGCAGGTGGAACGCACCCGCACCGGACGCTCGTTCGACACCCGGCGGGTCACGGCCCGCCAGGACGACGCGGTCATCCTGGAGATGATCGCCTCGTTTCACCGACCCGAGCCCGGCGCCGATTGGCATCCGCCCCGCGCGCCCGCCATCTCCCTGGACGAGGCGGCGCCCAAACATCCGGCCATCGAATTCGCCGACCGGTTCGAGATCCGCACCAGTCCCGACGATGTGTCCCCGTTCGCGGTGCCGCCGTTTTGGATCCGGGTCCGCGACCCGATCGAGGACGACCCGCTGCTGCGCGCCTGCGCGTTGACCTTCATGTCCGATTTCGGCCCGGTGCCGGCGGCGCGACCACCCGGCATCCCGGTGGTGCCGGGCGTCGGATTCACCACCAGCCTGGATCACGCGGTGTGGTTCCACCGACCGTTTTGGCCCAACGCGTGGCACCGCTACGAAGTCGGCTCGGTCAACAACGCCGACGCGCGGGGCCTGGCGGTCGGGTCGCTGTACGACGCGTCCGGCACGTTGATCGCCAGCACCACCCAGGAAGCGCTGTGGCGGCTGTGACGGCCCGCGTCGTCGTCTAAGGTCTGCCCGGTGGCACACCTGTTGGGGGCCGAGGCGGTCCATCTGGAATACCCGACCCAGGTCGTGTTCGAGTCGGTAAGCCTGGGCGTCAACGACGGCGCCCGGATCGGCATCGTGGGCCGCAACGGCGACGGCAAATCCACCCTGCTGGGGTTGCTCACGGGTCGGGTGCGGCCGGATTCGGGGCGAGTGACCCAGCGCAGCGGTTTAGGGGTCGGCGCCCTGGACCAAACCGACACCCTCGACCCGGCGCGCACGGTCGGGTGGACGCTGGTCGGCGATCGGGCCGACCACGAGTGGGCGGCCAACCCGCGGGTCCGCGACGTGGTGTCGGGGCTGGTGTCCGATATCGCCTGGGAGGCAACGATCGCCACCCTGTCCGGCGGCCAGCGGCGTCGGGTGCAGTTGGCCGCGCTGCTGGTGCACGACTGGGATGTGATCGCCCTCGACGAGCCCACCAACCACCTCGACATCGAGGGCATCACCTGGCTGGCCGGCCATCTGCGGGGCCGCTGGGCCCGCAACACCGGCGGGCTGCTGCTGGTGACCCACGACCGCTGGTTCCTCGACGAGGTAGCCACCACGACGTGGGAAGTGCACGACGGGATCGTGGAGCCGTTCGAGGGCGGGTACGCGGCCTATGTGCTGGCCCGGGTGGAGCGGGACCGGGTGGCCGCCGCGGCCGAGGCCAAGCGGCAGAACCTGATGCGCAAGGAGCTGGCCTGGCTGCGCCGCGGCGCACCGGCCCGCACGTCGAAACCGAAGTTCCGGATCGAGGCCGCCAACCAGCTGATCGCCGACGTGCCGCCGCTGCGCAACACCGTCGAGCTGGCGAAGCTGGCGACCGCGCGGCTGGGCAAGGAGGTCATCGACCTGCTGGACGTGTCGGTCGCGTTCGACGGCCGCCCGGTGCTGCGCGACGTCGAGTGGCGGATCGGGCCGGGTGAACGCAGCGGGATCGTGGGTGCCAACGGCGCCGGCAAGTCCACCCTGCTGGGGTTGATCGCCGGGGCCGTGCAGCCCGACACCGGGCGGGTCAAGCGCGGCAAGACCGTTCGGCTGGCGATGCTGGATCAGCAGTCCACCGAACTGGTCTCGCTGGCGCAGGATCGGGTCGCCGACGTGCTGGGTCGGCTGCGCGCCGGCTACCAGGTCGACGGGCGGGAGCTGACCCCGGCCCAGCTGTTGGAGCGGTTGGGGTTCGCCCGCGGCCAGCTGTCGGCGCGGGTCGGTGAGCTCTCCGGGGGGCAGCGGCGCCGGCTGCAGCTGATGCTCACCGTGCTGGCCGAGCCGAATGTGCTGGTGCTCGACGAGCCCACCAACGATGTGGACACCGACATGTTGGCCGCGACCGAGGATCTGCTGGACTCCTGGCCGGGCACCTTGATCGTGGTCTCGCACGACCGGTACCTGCTGGAGCGGGTCACCGATCAGCAGTACGCGATCCTCGACGGCCGGCTGCGGCACCTGCCCGGCGGCGTCGACGAATACCTGCGGCTGGCCGCGGCGGTGCGGGCGGCGAGCCCGGAGCCCGCCGCACCGTCCGTGACACCTTCGGCCGCAACAGTTTCCGGCGCTGAGCTGCGCGCGATCGAAAAAGAGATCGCGGCCATCGACCGGGCGTTGGCCCGGCTGGCCGAGCGGATCGCCGCCAAGCATCACGAACTCGCCGAGCATGACCACACCGACCACGTGGGGCTCGCCCGGCTGACGCAGGAGTTGCGCGAGCTGGAGGACGAGGTCGCGGCTAAGGAGAGCCGCTGGTTGGAGCTCTCCGAAATCGTCGAGTAGCCCGGCGGCGCCCACTACCGTTACAACGTCGCATCCGGGACGCGAGGAGAGCCGTGGTCACCCCTACCCGCAGTCTGCGTAGTGCGATCATCGGCACCGGCATGGTCGGCTCGGTGCACGCCCACGCCGTGCAACGCGCCGGCGGGCAGCTGGCCGCGGTCTGCGCCAGCACCCCGGCGCGCAGTGCGGCCGCCGCCGACCGGCTCGGCGCGCAGCGCCCGGCCACCGTCCAGGAGATCCTCGTCGCCGACGACGTCGACGTGGTGCACGTCTGCACCCCCAACGCCCTGCACTATGCGCAGACCGCGGCCGCGCTGGCCGCGGGCAAACACGTCATCTGCGAAAAGCCTTTGGCCACCTCGCTGCCCGACGCACAGGCGCTGGTGCAGGCGGCGGCGAAAAGCACCGCGGTGGCCGCGGTGCCGTTCATCTACCGGTTCTATCCGATGGTGCGCGAAGCCCGGGCGCGGCTGGCCGATGCGCCGGTGTGGCTGATGCACGGCGGCTACCTGCAGGACTACATGGCCAAACATGATCCGGCGGGGTGGCGTTCGGACCCGGCGCAAAGCGGGGTGTCGATGACGTTCGCCGATATCGGCTCGCACTGGTGTGACCTGATGGAATTCGTGACCGGGCAACGGATCACCGCCGTGTGCGCGGCCGAGGCCAGTGCGCCCGGGCTGGGCCGCCGCGACGACGGTGCGGTCGTCATGTTCCGCACCGACCGGGGCGCGGTCGGCAGCGTCGTGGTCAGCCAAACCTCGCCGGGCCGCAAGAACCAGCTGTCGTTCTCCTTCGACGGCCCCGAGACGGCCGTGCAGTTCGATCAGGAACACCCCGACCAGCTCATCATCGGCGGGCTGCAGGCCACCAGCGTGCTGGCCCGCGACACCGAGTCCTTGGCTGCGGGCAGCGCCCGGTATTCGTTGCTGCCCAGCGGGCATCCGCAGGGTTATCAGGACTGCTTCAACCTCTTCGTCGCCGACGTGTATGACGCGGTCCGCACCGGGGCGGCCCCCGACGGGTTGCCGCTGTTCGGTGACGGGTTGCGGGCGGCCACGATTCACGACGCGGTCGCCGCCTCGGTGCGCAGCGGCGCCTGGACGGACGTGCCCGCATGATCCGGTTGGCCCTGATCGGGCTGGGCAACATGGGCATGGAACACCTGGAGATGTTCGCCGCCCTGGCGCCCCGGGTGCAGATCACCGCCGTCGCCGACGCGCATGCACCGTTCGCCGACCGCGCCGGAGCGCGGGTGCCCTCGGCGACCGTCTTCCACGACCCGCTGGACTGCGCCCGCACCGCCGGCGTGGACGCGGCGGTGGTCGCCACCACCGACGACACCCACCACGGCATCGTGGACGCCTGCATCGCGCGGGGCATCTACGTGCTGTGCGAGAAGCCGCTGACCGCATCGGCCGATGATTCGCGGCGGTTGGTCGACGCCGAACACGCCCACGGCCGCCGGCTCGTCCAGGTCGGCTACATGCGGCGCTACGACGACGATTACCGCCGGATGCACGACGTGCTGCGGTCCGGACGGGTCGGCGACCCCGTGCTGATCACCCAGCGCCACCGTAACCCGTTGGTGGTCAACGACTTCGACGCCGAAAAGCTCATCCTGAGCACGGCGTCGCACGATGTCGACCTGTTCCGGTGGTTCAGCGGCGACGAGATCGCGCAGGTGTCGGCCACCGCCAAGGCCAGCGGCTCGGCGCTGACCGTGCTGCTCACCCTGACGTCCCGGTCGGGCATCCTGGGGGTGGTCGAGTTGAGCCGGGGCCCAGGCCTGCGCTACGACATCGGCTGCGACATTCTGGCCAGCGCCGGCACCCTGACCCTCGCCGCGCCGACGCCGGTCTCCGACAGCTGGTTCGAACGCTTCGCCGGTGCCTACCGCTCCCAAAACGCGGCCTGGCTGGCCGCGGTGGCCGCCGGATCGATCACCGGGCCGTCGACCTACGACGGCTATGCCGGCAACGCCGTCGCCGAGGCGGCGCTGGCCGCGCTGCGCAGCGGGCGTGCCCAGCCGGTGTCCCAGCTGCCGGCGCCCGGCTCGGCCCGCCCGGCGCCGGCCTGATCAGCGCACCGGCTCCAGCACGCACACCTTCCAGCCGTCCTCCCGGACCAGTTTGAGCTGAATGGTCCTGCGGCCCAGCATCTCGTTTTGCGCATCTAGCGTCGCGGTGGCGGCGTCGCCGTCGATGTCGACACCGGTGACCGTCACGTTGGTCAGGCCTTGGGCGGCCCGCGTCTTCTTCAGCAGGTCCATCGCCGGGTCGGTGAACCGGTCCCGCATCGCCGTGCACATCAACGCCAGGTAGTCATCCCACTTTTGGGTGTTGTAGGCATCCTGGAACGCCATCACCGTCTGGCGCACCTGGTCTTCGTCGGACGGCGGGGGCGGCGCCGGGGTGACCGGCGCGGACGCCGCCGACGTGGTCGGCGGCGACGACACCGCGATCGGGTGGCCGGGAATGGCCCGACCGCACGACGTCAGCACCGCGACGACGACCACGCCGGCCGCGGTGACCGCGACCATGCGTCGCGGCGGCGGCCCTGCGCGGCGGTCGGTCATTGCTGGCGCGGTACCTTGTTGGCGGTCGCGTTGACCAGCGCGCTCACGTCGATCGCCCCGGTGGTCCCGCACTGGCGAATGTCGATCAAGACGTTGCCCTGCAGCTCGATCCCGTGCTGACAGGTCGCGTCCCCGCCGGTGAGGGTGGCCTCCACGGTGTAGGACCCCGCCTTGTTGACCGGCTGGCCAAACCGCCACTGCTGCGCGGGCTCGCCGGGGGGCGTGATGGTGGCGGTCTGTCCCCCGCACGGTTCCCACGCCGCGCGCTGCAGCTGCAGCGCGAGGCCCGCATCGTCCACCGAACCGAACGCCAGCACGGCCTGGGTCACGCCGCGCTGCCAGGGCTTCTGGTACAGCGCCCGCAGCTCCTGCACCGCCACACCGGCCGGGCTGGGCGTGGCATACGTCGACCGTTGGGCCGGCGCCCAGGCGCTCAGGCAGGCCGGGTTGTCGATCATTGCGGCGTCGTCGCCCAACTCGGTGCCGTCTTGTTCGAGCACCATCGCGCTGTCGCCGGTGTTGCCCGGTATCTCACTGGCGCTCAACAGGATTGACCGTAACGCCGAAGCCGCCACATCGGTCGCCGGCGGCCCCTGCGCCGCCGGTGGCCGCTGCGCTGCCGTCGACGATGCCGGGGTGGCGGGCGACGGCCCGCCGCGGGGCCAGGCCACCACCACGGTGATCGTCGCGGCGAGCAGCACCGCGGCGCCCACCGCGCCGCCGATCAGGGCGCCCCGCCGCCGTCGCGCCCCGCGCGCCGGCGCTCCCCCGGCGAGTTCCGGGGTGCCGTAGGTGACGACCACTTCCGGGCCGCCGTGCTGCGGCGCGGCCGGGGTGGGCGACCGCAGGTAGGGGCTGACCTCCTGGCTGGGCACCGGGGCCGGCGGCGCCCCCTGCTGCAGCGCGGCGGCCGCGGCGTCGGCCAGCGCGCTCGCCGACCCGAACCGCGCCGCGGGATCTTTGGCCAGCGCGGTCGCGATCACGTCGTCGAGCGCCGCCGGTAATGCATCGACCAGGTCGGTGATCCGCGGCGGCGGGGACTGCAGGTGCGCCATCAGCACCGCGGCGGGGCCTTTCCCGGCCGGGAACGGGGTCTTGCCGGTCAGCAGCCGAAACAGCGTGCAGCCCAACGAATACACGTCGGCGCGCCCGTCAAAGGCCTGTCCCGACAGCGTCTCCGGGGCGGCGTAGGCGACCGTGGCCATCACCGGTTCGGCTTCCATCATCCCCACATCGTGCAGGGCGAGCCCAATGCCGAAGTCGCCCAACAGCACCGACTCGTGCGGGCCCCCGCCGGCGGACAGCAAAAAGTTGGCCGGTTTGAGGTTGCGGTGCACGACGTGGTGGGCGTGGGCGAAATCGAGTGCCTGGGCCACCTGCCCGATGATGTGCACCGCGCGCTGCGGCGTCATCGCGCCGGCGCGCAGCGCCGCCTCGGCGTCGGTGCCGTCGACGAACTGCGACGCGATCCACAGCCGGCCGTCGTCGGTCTGCCCCAGGCCGTACACCGGCACGATCTGCGGATGGGTCAACGCGGCGGCCGCGTTGGCGTCGTGCAGGAACCGGGCGCGGAAATCGGCGTCCTGGGACAGGTCGGCGGAGATGATCTTCACCGCGTCCCAGCGCGGCAGCGTCGGATGGGCCGCCGCGTACACCGTACCCACGCTGCCCGAGCCGAGGACGCGTTCGATGCGGTACCCGGCGACCACGGTGCCGGCCGTCAGCACGCGCCCGGCCCAGCGTTTGCCACGGTCAGGAGTATCGCATACCGGATTTGGTGATCGGTGGATGCAGCCGGTATGGCTACGCTCAGCGCCGCAGCTTGTGCCGCAGCTGTTCGGCGGCCGCGCGCACCGTGCCCAGTTGGGCGGCCACCTGGGTCGGCGCGGTGCCGCCGCGGGCGTCGCGGGAGGACACCGAGCCCTCGACGGTCAGCACCTCGCGCACCTGCGGGGTGAGATCGGGACTGAGCGCGGCCAGCTCGTCGTCGGTGAGCTGATCCAGCCCGACACCACGCTGTTCGGCGGCCCGCACCGCCGCACCGGCGGTCTCGTGGGCGACGCGGAACGGGACGCCTTGGCGCACCAGCCATTCGGCGATGTCGGTGGCCAGCGTGTAGCCGGCGGGCGCCAGCGCGGCCATCCGGTCGACGTCGAAACGCAGCGTGCCCACCAGGCCGGCCAGCGCCGGGAGCAGCAGCTCCAGTTGCGCCACCGAGTCGAAGACCGGCTCTTTGTCCTCCTGCAGATCCCGGTTGTAGGCCAGCGGCTGCGCCTTCAGCGTCGCCAGCAGCCCGGTCAGGTTGCCGATCAGCCGACCGGATTTGCCGCGGGCCAGTTCGGCGATGTCGGGATTCTTCTTCTGCGGCATGATCGAGCTGCCGGTCGACCACGAGTCGTGCAGGGTGACGTAGCCGAATTCGGTGGAGCTCCACAGGATGATGTCCTCGGCCAGCCGGGACAGGTCGACAGCGATCATCGCGAACACGAACGCGGCCTCGGCGGCGAAGTCGCGGGCGGCCGTGGCGTCGATCGAATTGTCGGCGGCCGTGGCGAATCCGAGCTCCGCGGCGATGGCGTCGGGGTCCAGGCCCAGCGAGGAGCCGGCCAGCGCCCCGGATCCGTACGGCGACACCGCGGCCCGGGCGTCGAAGTCGGCGATCCGGTCCACGTCGCGCAGCAGCGGGTGGGCGTGGGCCAGCAGGTGGTGCGCCAGCAGCACCGGCTGCGCCGACTGCAGGTGGGTCTTGCCGGGCATGATGGCGTCCGGGTGGGCGGCGGCCTGGGCGGCCAGCGCGTCGACGACGTCGAGCACGCCGGCGGCCACCCGGCGCACCGCGTCCCGCAGCCACATCCGAAATAGCGTGGCCACCTGGTCGTTTCGCGACCGCCCGGCCCGCAGCCGGCCGCCCAGGTCAGCGCCGACCCGGTCGATCAGGCCCCGTTCCAGCGCGCCGTGCACGTCCTCGTCGGTGACCAGCGGACCGAAGCTGCCGTCGGCGACGTCGGCGCCCAGGCTGTCCAGCCCGGCCAGCAGCCCGTCGCGCTGCTCGGCGGTGAGCAGCCCGGCGGCGTGCAGGACCTTGGCGTGGGCTTTCGACGCGGCGATGTCGTAGGGGGCCAGCACCCAGTCGAAGTGGGTGGACTTGCTCAGCGCGGCCAGCGCGGCGGCGGGGCCTTCGGCGAACCGCCCGCCCCACAGCGACCCCTCGTTGGTGCTCACCGCGCGCCCTCGCCGAGTGGGAATTTCACGACGCGGTATCGGCGTGTCGCGTCGCCAGATTCCGGCTCGCGCGGCGGGCAGGGGCTCACGAGCCCAGGTCCCGGCGGGCGGAGATCTTCGAGCTCAACCCGTGGATCTCGACGAAGCCGCGGGCGGCGGTCTGGTCGAAGGTGTCGCCCTCGTCGTAGGTGGCCAGGTTGAAGTCGTACAGCGACTGCGCGCTGCGGCGACCGTTCACCGCGATGTGCCCGCCGTGCAGCACCAGCCGCACCTCACCGGACACGTGCTGCTGGGTGTGCGCGACGAACGACTCCAGGGCCGACTTCAGCGGCGAATACCACAGCCCGTCGTACACCAGCTCGGCCCACTTCTGGTCGGTGTGGCGCTTGAACCGGCCCAGCTCGCGCTCCAGGGTGACGTGCTCGAGCTCGGTGTGCGCGGCGATCAGCACCATCGCGCCCGGCGCCTCGTAGATCTCGCGGCTCTTGATCCCCACCAGCCGGTCCTCCACCACGTCGAGCCGTCCCACGCCCTGTGCGCCGGCGCGCCGGTTGAGCTCGACGATCGCCTCCAGCACCGACACCGGCTTGCCGTCGATCGACACCGGAACCCCGCGCTCGAAGCCGATGATCACCTCGTCGGGCGTGTTCCAGTTGACCGTCGGGTCCTCGGTGTAGTCGTAGACGTCCTTGGTCGGCGCGTTCCACAGGTGCTCGAGGAACCCGGTCTCCACCGCACGGCCCCACACGTTCTGGTCGATCGAGAACGGCGAGCGTTTGGTGACGTTGATCGGGATGTCGTTCTCCTCGGCGAACGCGATCGCCTTCTCCCGTGTCCAGGCGTAGTCGCGGACCGGGGCCAGCACCTTGAGATCCGGTGCCAGCGAGGCGAATCCGACCTCGAAGCGAACCTGGTCGTTGCCCTTGCCGGTGCAGCCGTGCGCGACGGTGCCGCCGCCGTGCTCGCGGGCCGCGGCCACCAGGTGCTTGACGATCAGCGGCCGGCTGATCGCCGAGACCAGCGGATAGCGGTCCATGTAGAGCGCGTTGGACTGGATGGTGGGCAGGCAGTAGCCCTCGGCGAACTCGTCGCGGGCGTCGACAACGACGGCTTCGACGGCCCCGCAGTCCAGCGCCCGCTGGCGCACCACCTCCATGTCCTCGCCACCCTGGCCGAGGTCGATGGCGACGGCGACGACTTCGCGGCCGGTCTCCTTGCCGATCCAGCTGATCGCCACCGAGGTGTCCAGGCCACCGGAATACGCCAGGATGACGCGTTCGGACATCGACTTCTCCTTGCTTCGTGCTCTTATCTACTGCAGGTCGTTGAGGGCGGCCGCGAGCTCGGCGCCGGTCATCGGCTCGCGCGCTGCCACGAAGATGGTGTCATCCCCGGCGATGGTGCCGACGACGTACGGTAGCGCGGCCCGGTCGATGGCGCTGGCCAGGTAGTCCGCCGCACCGGGCGGGGTGCGCAATACGGCGAGGTTCCCGGTGGCGTCGGTGGAGACCAGCAGCTCCCCCAACAGCCGGCAGAGCCGGTCGGTGCCGCCGGACACCCCGCGCACCGGGCTGCCGTCCTCGGGAATGACGTACACCCCGGCCCCGCCGTCGACGCCGCGCAGCTTCACCGCGCCCAACTCCTCGAGGTCGCGCGACAGGGTGGCCTGGGTGACCTCGATGCCGTCGGCGGCCAGCAGCGCGGCCAGCTCGGTCTGGCTGCGCACCGGCTCCGCGGACAGCACCTCGACGATGCGGGCTTGGCGGCCGACCCGGGACACGGGGCTCTCCGGTCGGCTCATCGTGATCGTTCCACCAACCACACCAGCAGCGCCTTCTGCGCGTGCAGCCGATTCTCGGCCTCGTCCCACACCGCGCTGCGCGGCCCGTCGATCACCGCATCGGTGATCTCGTCGCCGCGGTGCGCCGGAAGGCAGTGCAGCACCGTGACTTCCGGGTCAGCGAGCGCGACGAGTTCGTCGTTGATCTGGTAGGGCCGAAACGGCGCGACCCGGTCCAGTCCGTCGTCCTCCTGGCCCATCGAGGTCCAGGTGTCGGTGACCAGCACATCGGCCCCGGCGGCGGCCTTGGCCGCATCGGTGGTGACGGTGACCGAGGCGCCGGTGTCGGCGGCGCGCCGCTGGGCGGCGGCGACGACGGCCGGATCGGGGGTGAATCCGTCCGGGGCGGCGACGGTGACGTGTACGCCGGCGGTGACGCCGCCGAGCAGCAGCGAGTGCGCCATGTTGTTCGCGCCGTCACCGAGGTAGGTCAGCCGCAGGCCGTTGAGCGCGCCCTTGCGTTCGGCGATGGTCTGCAGGTCGGCCAGCACCTGGCAGGGGTGGAATTCGTCGGAGAGCGCGTTGACGATCGGCACCGTGGCCGTGCTGGCCATCGCGGTCAGCCGGTCCTGGGCGAAGGTGCGCCACACGATGGCGTCGACGTAGCGGGACAGCACCCGCCCGGTGTCCTCCAGGGTTTCGTCGCGGCCCAGCTGGGTGGATCGGCCGTCGACGACGACGGCGTGCCCGCCGAGTTGGGCGATGCCGATCTCGAAGGAGAACCGGGTGCGGGTGGAGTTCTTGTCGAAGATCACCGCGACCCCGCGCGGGCCCTCCAGCGGCCGGCGGCTGAACGGCTCGGCCTTCAGTTGTGCTGCCAGAGACAGGATCTCGGCCTGCTCGGCCGGGGTGACGTCGTCGTCGCGCAGGAAATGTCTAGGCATCTGCGGCCTCCTGCGCGGTGTCGAGCACGCCCGGCAGGGCGGCGAGGAAACTGTCGATCTGTTCTTCGGTGATGATCAGCGGCGGGGCCAGTCGCACCACGCCCGGCGCGGCGGCGTTGACCAGGAACCCGGCGTCGCGCGCCGCCAGCTCGACGGCCTTGGCGCTCGGCGCGGTCAGCACCACGCCCTGCAGCAGGCCCTTGCCGCGCACCTGGTCGACCAGCGGATGGCCCAGTTCCTCGATGCCGTGGCTCAGTGACTTGCCGAGCATCCCGGCCCGCGCGATCAGGTCACCGTCGGCCAGCGCCGTGAGCACCGCCAGGGCGGCGGCGGTGCAGACCGGGTTGCCGCCGAAGGTGCTGCCGTGGCTGCCCGGGGTCAGCAGATCCCCGGCCGCGCCGACCGCGAGGCAGGCGCCGATCGGCAGGCCGCCGCCGAGGCCCTTGGCCAGCGTGACGATGTCCGGGGTGATGCCGTCGTGCTGGTGGGCGTAGAACGCCCCGGTGCGCCCGATGCCGGTCTGCACCTCGTCGAACACCAGCAGCGCACCGTGCGCGGCGGTGATTCCGCGGGCCTCGGCCAGGTAGCCGGCGGGCGGCACGACGACGCCGCCCTCCCCCATGATCGGCTCCAGGAACACCGCCGCGGTGGTCGAATCGACGGCGGCGGCAAGGGCTTTGGTGTCCCCGTAGGGAACGTGGGTGACGTCGCCGGGCAGCGGCTCGAACGGCGCCCGTTTGTCGGGCTGGCCGGTGAGCGCCAGCGACCCCATCGTGCGGCCGTGGAAGCCCCCTTGGGCGGCAACGATCTTCGTCTTGCCGGTGAGCCGGGACATCTTGAAGGCCACCTCGTTGGCCTCGGTGCCCGAGTTGCAGAAGAACACCCGCGCCGGCGCGCCGAGGTGGTCGGTCAGCGCCTCGGCCAACGCGATTCCCGGTTCGGTGGCATACAGATTCGAGGTGTGCCCCAACGTGTTCAGCTGGGTGGTGACGGCCTCGATCACCGCCGGGTGCCGGTGCCCGAGCACGTTGACCGCGATGCCGCCGAGCAGATCGACGTAGGTCTTGCCGGCCTCGTCGGTCACCACCGCACCGTCGCCGCGGACCAGCGCCAGCGGCGGCGTGCCGTAGTTGTTCATCATCACCGCCGACCAGCGGTCTTGCAGCGTCATCCGCTTACCACCTTGGTTCCGGTGCCCGCGTCGGTGAACAGCTCCACCAGGACACAGTGTTGGACTCGTCCGTCGATGATGTGGGCGCTGGGCACCCCGCCGGACACGGCGCGCAGGCAGGCTTCGACCTTGGGCACCATCCCGCTCTGCAGCGCGGGCAGCAGCTGCGCCAGCGCCGCGGTGTCGATCTCGCTGACCAGCGAATCCTCATCCGGCCACCGGGTGTAGAGGCCCTCGACGTCGGTGAGCATCAGCAGCTTTTCGGCGCCCAGCGCTTCGGCCAGCGCCGCGGCGGCAGTGTCGGCGTTGATGTTGTGCACCACCCCGTCGGTGTCCGGGGCCAGCGTGGACACCACCGGGATGCGGCGCGCCGCAATGAGATCCCGCACCGCGTCGGCGTTGACCTGGTCGACGTCGCCGACCAGCCCGATGTCGGTGGCCACCCCGTCGACGGTGACGCTGCGCCGCACCGCGGTGAACAGCGCCGCGTCCTCACCGGTGATCCCGACGGCGTATGGTCCGTGCGCGTTGATCAGCCCGACGAGTTCCCGGCCCACCTGCCCGAACAGCACCATCCGCGCGACGTCGAGCACCTCGGGGGTGGTGACCCGGAAGCCGCCCTTGAAATCGCCGGCGATGCCGAGGCGTTGCAGCATCGCGGTGATCTGCGGGCCGCCGCCGTGCACCACCACCGGATGGATGCCGCAGTTCCGCAGGAACGCCATGTCGGCGGCGAAGGCACGTTTGAGGGTGTCGTCGGTCATCGCGTTACCGCCGTATTTGACGACGACGATCTTGCCGTGCAGCTGCTTGAGCCACGGCAGCGCTTCGGCCAGCACCTGGGCCTTGTCGTGGGTGGTCAGTTCGGTCATGAGCTATACGCCGAGTTCTCTTCGACGTAGGCGTGCGACAGGTCGGTGGTGCGCACCGCGGCGCGCCCGGAGCCTTGGTTGAGTTCCACGGTGACGTCGATGTCGGCACCGGACAGGTCGACGTCGCGGGCACCGGGCATCGGCGCACCGGCACTGAACACCGGGGAGCCGTTGAAGGACACCGTGATCGCATCCGGATCGATCACAAACGGCACCATCCCGACCGCGGCCAGCACCCGGCCCCAGTTCGGGTCGGAGCCGAACAGCGCGGTTTTCACCAGGCTGTCGCGGGCGATGCACCGGGCGGCGATCAGCGCGTCGTCGTCGCTGCCGGCGCCGGCGACGGTGATGGCCACCCGCTTGGTGACGCCCTCGGCGTCGGCTTGCAGTTGTGCGCACAGGTCGTCGCAGGCGGCCAGCACCGCGGCGTCGAGGTCGTCCTGGCTGGGCGTGATCTCGCTGGCACCGGACGCCAGCAGCAGCACCGTGTCGTTGGTGGAGCAGCTGCCGTCGATGTCGAGGCGGTCGAACGTCAGCGCGGCGGCCCGGCGCAGCGCCCGATCGAGTGCCGCCGCGTCGGCCTTGGCGTCGGTGGTCAGCACCACCAGCATGGTGGCCAGCGACGGCGCCAGCATGCCGGCACCCTTGGCCATCCCGCCCAGGGTCCAGTTGTCCTTGTGGTGCACCGCAACCTGTTTGGGCACCGTGTCGGTGGTCATGATCGCGCGGGCGGCTTCGTCGCCGCCGACCAGCCCGCCGGCCATCTCGTGCACGATCTCGGTGACCCCGGCCAGCACCTTGTCCATCGGCAGCCGGTCGCCGATCAGGCCGGTGGAGCAGACCGCCACCTCGATCGCGCCGGTTTCGGTTCCCCAGTCCGACAGGGCGGCCGCGACGGCCTCGGCGGTGGCGTGGGTGTCCTGGAAACCTCCGGGGCCGGTGCACGCGTTGGCGCCGCCCGAGTTCAGGATCACCGCCCGCAGCCGGCCGCTTTTGAGCACCTGTTGGCTCCATTGGACCGGCGCCGCCTTGACCTGGTTGCTGGTGAACACGCCGGCGGCCGCATAGTCGGGCCCCTCGTTGAACACCAGCGCCAGGTCCGGCGCCCCGGAAGCCTTGATGCCGGCGGCGATTCCGGCGGCCCGGAAGCCTTCCGGCGCGGTGACGCCTTGCTCGCGCAGCAATCTGGTGTCGGTCACGGCGCCACCCCCACCACCGAGAGCCCCTCGGTCTCCGGCCAGCCCAGGGCCAGGTTCATCGCCTGCACCGCCGCACCGCCGGTGCCCTTGACCAGGTTGTCGATCGCGGCGATCGCGATGAACGTCGAGGCGTCCTCGTCGACCGCGACCGCCAGGTGGGCGGCGTTGCTGCCGAGCACCGATCCGGTCTTGGGCAGCTGTCCTTCGGGCAGCAGGTGCACGAACGGCTCGGCGTGGTAGGCCTTTTCGTAGGCGGCGCGCAGCTCGGACAGCGGCGCCGTGGTTCTCGCGGTGCAGGTGGCCAGGATGCCCCGTGAGGCCGGGATGAGCACCGGGATGAAGGAGACGGTGACGTCGCGGTGGGTGACCGCCCGCAGGCCCTGGCCGATCTCCGGGGTGTGCCGGTGGGCGCCGCCGATGTTGTAGGCGCGCGCCGAGCCGATCACCTCCGAGCCGAGCAGGTCCACCTTGGCGGCCTTGCCGGCGCCGGACGTGCCGCTGACCGCAACGACGTTGACGTTGGGTTCGATCAGGTCCGCCGCCAGCGCCGGGAACAGCGCCAGCAGCGCCGCGGTCGGGTAGCAGCCCGGCACCGCGATCCGCCGGGCGCCGGTGAGCAGCTCGCGCGCCCCGGGCAGCTCGGGCAGCCCGTAGGGCCAGGTGCCGGCGTGCGCGGAGCCGTAGAACCGTTCCCAGTCGGTCGGGTCGCCCAGCCGGAAGTCCGCGCCGCAGTCCACCACCAGGGTGTCGGGGCTGAGTTGTTCGGCCAGCACCGCCGAATGCCCGTGCGGCAGACCGAGAAACACCACGTCGTGGCCGGCCAAGACGTCCACCTCGGTGGGTTGGAGCACCCGGTCGGCCAGCGGCATCAGGTTGGGGTGCTGCTCGCCCAGGGTGCTGCCGGCGTTGCCGGCCGCGGTCAGCGCGCCGATCGTCAGCCGGCCGTCGGCATAGCCGGGGTGTCCCAACAGCAGTCGCAGGATCTCACCGCCGGCGTACCCGCTGGCACCGGCCACCGCCACCTTGATCGCTTTGGTCACTGCGCGATTCTGCATGATTATGCGCGTAGATGCAAATTCATTAAACGGTCTGCGCCACCGGACGGCGGAGCGCCTCGAACAGCCAGCGCTGGGCAGAGCCCACGGTAGCCGCCTCGCCGGCGATCTCGGTGACGAGATCTCAATACCGACCGATCCGCGGATCGTTGTCGACGCCCGCGTTCCCGATGAGGGCACGTCGGAACTCCGGGGTGTCCTTTTCGCGGCGGGCTCGAGCGTGGGCGTCGACGAACCTGTCGACGGCGGGACCCGGTGACGGCGGCCGCCCGGCGAGCACCAGCGGCATGGCCATGTCACAGGCTTCGGCGACACCGGTGACGAGGCCGCGACGATCGCTGATAGCTGTCGGCTCGAACCGCCACAGCTGGCGGGCCATGATCGAGGCGAACGCCCGCTGCTGGGCAAGGGCCACAAGCTCTGCATACGCGACAACGCCGGCCGGATTCGGCTCCGCCGGCGGTGGTGGCGCGGTCATCTGCACGAAACCCTCGAATGTTTCCGGCGAGATTGCGCCGGCGAAAAGCCGCCGCCAGAACTCGACGACGACGCCCCGCCCGATCGCTGCGTCCGGCACAGCGGACAGCACCTGCAGCCGGGCGGACCGCTGGTCCGGCGCTGCGTGCTCGACCGCAGCCAGCGAAGCCCGCCGCCACGCCAGCACTTTCAGTTCGGCCTCGACCGCGGCCCGCTCCGCGGCCACCGCCTCACCGATCGTCACCCGGGCCGCCAGGACGTCACTGATGGCGCCCAGGCCGAGACCGATGGCGCGGAGCCGCCGGACCAGCAGCAGCGACTCGATTGCGGAGGCGTCGAACAGGCGGTGCCCACCGGGGCTGCGACGTGCCTCTAGCAAGCCTTCATCGCAGTAGTAGCGGATCGTCCGCACCGGTACCCCGGTGAGCCGCGACAACTCGCCGATGGTTGTGCCGTCCGTCACAGTCCCTTGAACCTCCACCGCACTGGAGTTCCTAGCCTAGGCAGCGGACGAAGGGAACACACTGTGAACACCGAGGACATCTGGCGAGCCGTCGACGCCGAGCGGCGCAGCCTGCTGCACCTACTGGAACACCTCACCGCATCGCAGTGGCGCCATGCCAGCCTCTGTGCGCAGTGGCAGATCCGGGATGTCGTCGCCCATCTGGTGCTCTCCACCCGCGCCGGGGTTGGTCAAATCCTGATCAATCTGCTGCGGGCTCGCGGCGGTGTCAACCGCATGGTGCGCGATACCGCGATTCGTCATGCCGCACAGCTCGATGACCGGGCGCTGCTCGACGAGATGGCTAGCACGATCGGGGCACACGTCACCCCCGTCGGCACCACGCCCACGGATCGGCTGATGGACCTGCTGGTGCACGGCCAGGACATCGCGGTTCCGCTCGGCGTCCGTCGCGACATGCCTACCGAGGCAGCGCGGCTGGCGATCGACCGGGTCTGGAACCCGCGGTTCCCCTTCCGCGCGGCCGCGCGGTTGGCGCCCTACCGGCTGCGCGCGGTGGACACCGAGTGGGCCGTGGGCGCCGGGCCCCTCATCGAGGGTCCGGTTTCGGCGCTGCTCCTGCTGGCAACCGGACGCGAATCGGCTGCCCTGCAACATCTCAGTGGCGAGGGCGCGGAGTTATTGCGGAATGGTTGACCCCGTCGATCACTAACCCCGCAGCACGGCGCCGACGGTCTCGGCGGCGCGGGCGACGGCGGCATCCCGGGCCGCGCTGGCCTCGTCCTCGGTCAGGGTGCGATCGCTCGCCCGGAACCGCAACGCGAACGCCAGCGACTTGTGCGCCGCACCGACCTGCGGGCCGGTGTACACGTCGAACAGCTGGGCGTCCTCCAGCAGCTCCCCGGCCCCGTCGCGCACCGCGTCGAGCACCGCCTGGGCGGGCACCCCGGCGTCCACCACCAGCGCGATGTCCTGGAACACCGCCGGGAACGGCGACACCCGCGGCGCCGGCGTCGCCTCGGTGATCGGGACGGCGTCCAGGTTCAGCTCCACCGCGCAGGTGCCCTTGGGCAGACCGGTCCGTTCGATCACCGCGGGGTGCAGCTGCCCGGCGTGCCCGATCACCGTGTCACCGACCAGCACCGCCGCGCAGCGCCCCGGATGCCACGGCAGGTACTGGGCGGCGCGCAGCACCACCTGCACCCCGCAGGCCCGGGCGATCGTCCGCACCGCATCGAACGCGTCGGCGGCCTCGGCGGCCCGGCCCGGCCCCCACGGCCCGCGGCGCTCCCGCAGCCCGGTCAGGGCGAGCGCGACGTGCTGCGGTTGCCGCGGCAGCGACGCGTCGACCGCCGCGACCTCGGCCGGCGTCGGCCGGCGGTCCACCGGCAGCCGATCCAGCCCGCCGCTCTGCCCGGTGGGCTGCACCACCTGGGCGATGGCGTACACCGAGACGTCGACGATGCCGCGGGACACGTTGCGTCCCAACGCTTCCAACAGCCCTGGCAGCAGCGTGCTGGCCAGTTGGGGGCGGTCGGCTTCCAACGGGTTGAGCACCGCGGTGGTGACCCGGCGCGGATCGTCGGCCGGCAACCCCCAGGCGTCGAAGACACCGGCCGGCAAAAACGGGGTGGGCAGCACTTCGACGTAGCCGTCCAGCGCCAGCGATTTGCTGACCGCGCGGCGCCGCCGCTGCACCGCGGTCAGTCCCCGCCCGGGCGGCGCCGACGGCAGCACCGACGGGATGGTTTCCAGCCCCTCCAGCCGCAGCACCTCCTCGACCAGGTCGGCGGGTTGTCGCAGGTCCGGGCGCCAACTCGGCGGCGTCACCCTCAACGTGTCGCCGTCGCGGTCCACCACGGCACCGATCTGGGTCAGCCGCCGCGCGGTGGTGCCCTCCGGATAGTCCGCCCCGGCGATCCGGTCGGGCAGGTCGGCGGCGATCGCGATCGGCGGCCCTGTCCATTCGGCGGCCGGCGGGTCGCCGCGCCAATCGGTCAGGGCCGGTTCGGCCACCCCGCCGGCGATGTCGGCGAGCAGCGCGGCGCAGCGGTCCAGCGCGGCCACCGAGATACCCGGGTCGACGACCCGTTCGTAGCGGCGGGCCGCCTCGCTGGGCAGGTGCAACCGACGCGCGGTGCGGGACACCGCCGCCGGATCCCACACCGCGGCCTCCAGCAGCACATCGGTGGAGTCGTCACGCATCTCGGTGGTGCCCGACCCCATCACCCCGCCGATCGCCGCGGTGGCGACGTCGTCGACGATGAGCACGTCGGCGGGATCCAGCCGACGCTCGATGTCGTCGAGGGTGACCACGGTCTCGCCGGGCGCGGCGAACCGCACCGCGAAATCCCCGGTGATGCGGCCCCGGTCGTGGGCGTGCATCGGGTGCCCGAGTTCGAGCATCACGTAGTTGGTGGCGTCCACGGCCGGGGAGATGGCCCGGATCCCGCACAGCAGCAGCCGTCGCTGCAGCCACCACGGCGACACCGCCGCCGGATCGATCCCGGTGACCGGGCGCAGCGCGAACCGGCGCACCCCGGTGGCCGCATCCACGGTCAGCGGCCAGGCCTGGCCGTCGGCGGGCAGCGCCGGCACCACCTCCCGGGAGGCGGGGTCCACGAAGTCCAGGCCGTAGGCGCAGGCGATCTCGCGGGCCAGGCCGCGCACCGACATGCAGTAGCCGCGGTCCGGGGTGATCGCCAGGTGGAACACCACGTCGTCGAGGCCGAGGGTGGCGATCCCGTCGGCGCCGGGGTCGGCGGTGCCCGGCGGCAGCACCAGGATGCCGGACTGGTCGGCGCCCAAGCCGAGTTCGGTGGCCGAGCAGATCATCCCGTCGGAGGTGCGGCCGTAGGTTTTGCGGGCGGCGATGGTGAAGTCCCCGGGCAGCACGGTGCCCGGCAGCGCCGCCACCACCAGGTCGCCCACCGCGAAGTTCGTTGCACCGCAGATGATGTCACGGGGAGCGTCGTCGCCGACGTCGACCCGGCAGGCCCGGATCGGCTTCTTGAACTCGGTGAGCTCCTCGATCTCGAGCACCCGCCCCACGGTCAGCGGGCCGCGGACCGGGCCGAGCGCGATCACCTCTTCGACCTCGTGGCCGATCCGGATCAGGGTCTGCTCCAGCTCGTCGGCGGACACCTCCCAGCCCGGCGCCCCGGCCGCCACCACCTCACGCAGCCAGCTGTAGGGAACCCGCATCAGACGCCGACCCCGAACGGCAACGAGAACCGGACGTCGCCCTCGACCATGTCGCGCATGTCCGGGATGCCGTTGCGGAATTGCACGGTGCGCTCCAGGCCCATGCCGAACGCGAAACCGGAGTACACCTGCGGGTCGATGCCCACCGACCGCAACACGTTGGGGTGCACCATCCCGCAGCCGCCCCACTCCACCCAGCCGGGGCCGCCCTTCTTGTTGGCGAACCAGATGTCGAACTCGGCCGACGGCTCGGTGAACGGGAAAAAGTGCGGCCGGAACCGGGTGCGCGCCGACGGCCCGAACTCGGCACGGGCGAACGCGTCCAGGGTGCCGCGCAGGTGCGCCATGGTCAGGCCCCGGTCCACCGCCAGGCCCTCGACCTGATGGAACACCGGGGTGTGGGTGGCGTCGAGCTCGTCGGTGCGGAAGGTGCGGCCGATCGAGACGATGTAGACCGGCAGCTCCCGGCCCAGCAGGGCGCGCACCTGCACCGGGGAGGTGTGGGTGCGCAGCACCTGCCGCGAATCCTCCGGCGCGATGTAGAAGGTGTCCTGTTCGCTGCGGGCGGGATGATCCACCGGGAAGTTCAGCGCGTCGAAGTTGAAGTGTTCGGCCTCGACCTCGGGCCCTTCGGCCAGCTCCCACCCCATCGCTACGAAGGTGTCGGCGATCCGCTCGGCCAGAATCGTGATCGGGTGGCGGGCCCCGATCGGCTGCCGGGTCGACGGCAGGGTGACGTCGATGCTCTCGGCGACCAGCACCGCGGCGTCCCGCTCGGCCCGCAGCGCGGCCAGCCGCTCGTCGTAGCCGCGCTGGGCCTCGCCGCGCGCGGAGTTGACCCGCTTACCGGCGTCGGCGCGGTCGGCCTTGGGCAGCGTCGCCAGCGCCTGGCGGGCCTGGGCCAGCGGCGACCGGTCCCCGAGGTGTTCGGTCTTGGCGCGCGCCAGCGCGTCCAAATCGGCGGCCAGGTCGAAGGCGTGCCGGGCCGCACTGACCGCTTTGGTCAATGCCTCCTCGGACAGGTCGACGGGGTGCTCAGCCACGCGGCGGCGTTCTCCTCACGGATGCCAGGGACTGCGGCACGGATGTGACGCAAGTGCTGATCATATAAGTGCTCGACCCGGCCGGTTCCGGCGCGCGGTTGAGCCGTCAGCGCGACAGCGCCGGCTGGGCGGTGACCAGCGGAACCGCCAGTGACCTGCGCGCCCAACGGCGGCGGGCGATCCGGTCGGCCGCCACGGCGCCCAGCGTGCCCAGCCCCACCCCGGCCAGCACCGAGACACCGGTGTGGGCCAGCACCACGAAGCCGAACACCGCCGACACCGCCAGCAGCGCATACCGCACCCGGGTCCAGCGGGTCGGCCCGCCCAACCGGGTGGCCACCAGCATGCCCAGCAGCACCGCGGTGGCGTGCCCGACGTCGGTGAAGTCGGCGCACAACGCGGCCGTGCCCAGCGCGACCGACACCCACCAGCCGATCCACGCCGGCCGCCACCGCGCCGGGATCGCCGCGGTCAGCGCGCCCAGCACCGCGGCCGCGCCGTAGCTCATCCCGACATCGCGGGCGAAGCTGACCGACACCGGCAGCCAGCCCAGCTTCAGCGCGGCGGTCAGACCGGTCGCGACCAGCAGCGTGGCGCCGATATGCCCGACCGCGAACACCAGCGCCAGCCGGCCGCTGCGCCACAGCAGCTCGGCCAGCGCGAGCAGGCACACCAGGCCCGGCAGCCACAGGTACACCGGGCCGCCCGCGGCATCCGGGACGAACGCGCTGCCCAGCAGCGTGGCCAGGTGCCCGTGGCTCAGATTGTGCAGGTTGGTGCTGGCGTTGCGGATGACCTGTTCCTGCGTCTGCGGCCCCAGCACCAGCAGCGTCGTGGCCACCGTCAGCAACGCCGTCGCGTAGCCGACCGTCACCCGGACCCGCGCCAGCCGGGATAACAATTCGATAACCATCGGGTTCTACTATGCCTCGACGTCCGGGTCGTCGGGCTGGGGGGTACCTGGAAACTCCCTACGAGTTTCGAGCCGGTACATCGCCAGTTCCGGCGGCACCCCGGTGGGTTTGGCGCCGAACACCTGCCGACGGGCCCGCTTGGCGACCACCCCCAGGGCGTCCAAATCGGTCTGCGAAATCTGGTCCAGGGCGGTGCTGGACACCACGATGCCGCCCCGGGCGGCGCGCTCCATCACCCGGGCGGCGATGTTGACGTCGACGCCGAGCCAGTCGTCGGCCAGCCGCTGCGGCCGGCCGGTGTGGATCCCGACCCGCATCCGGGGGGTGTGCCCCTGGACCTCGACGGTTTTGATGGCGTCCTGCGCGGCGAGCACCGCACCGACGGCGATCAGCGGGTCGCGGAACACCGCCATGATGCCGTCGCCCATCCGTTTGACGATGTGGCCGCCGGCGTCGAGCAGCGGCGGTTCCACCGCTTGCGCCACCCGCCGCAGCAGGGTCAGGGTCGCGTCGTCGCCGGCGCGCAGCGACCACGTCGAGAACCCGACCAGATCGGTGAACACCAGGGTCACCTCGGGGTTGGCCGGCCGGCGGGACACCCGCTCGGTCAACGCCTGCCAGACCTGCAGCGCGCCCAGGCTGACCTCCCGGGAGGCCGCCCCGCGATCCCCCATCAACCGGTCGGCGGCGCGGGCGGCGGCGCGGGGGCCACCCTCGCCGGCGGTGGACAGCGGGTCACCGAACTCCGGGTCACCGGGCAGTACCCGTCGGGCCCGCCGGATCGCCTCGATCAACCCGGGACTGTTGTTGGTGTTGCGCAGCCACGCCGCCACGCCGCTGACCGACAACGGGGAATGCCGCGGCGGCGGGATCGGATCCGGCATGGTCCCCACCTTCTCGAGAGTGCCGGACCCCTGATCAGAGGGCTCGCGGTCCACTTGCGCCAGGGTATGTGCCGCGCGCCGCCACCGGCAACGCCCACCGCAGTGGTGTCCGCCACGCGAGTTCGGCAAAAACCCTGGTCACGGCGTTACTACGGCAGTGTAGCCAGCCGGCAACGACACCCCGCGACGCGTCGTCGAAATCATCGACAACATGCGTTGTCAACATTATCGTGGGGGGTACCTGTCCCCAGGAGGCCGTGATGAACACACCGTCGACGTCCACCACATCCCCCTCGCGTCGCAGCCAGGCCGATCCGGCGCCGCTGGGCCCCGATTCGCTGACCTGGAAGTACTTCGGGGACCTGCGCACCGGCTTGATGGGCGTGTGGATCGGCGCGATCCAGAACATGTATCCCGAGCTGGGCGCCGGCGTCGAAGACCATTCGATCCTGCTGCGCGAACCGCTGCAACGGGTGGCGCGCTCGGTCTACCCGATCATGGGGGTGGTCTACGACGGCGAGCGCTCGGCGCAGACCGGCGAGCAGATCAAGAACTTCCACCACACCATCAAGGGCGTCGACGGCGCCGGACGGCGTTACCACGCGCTGAATCCGGACACCTTCTACTGGGCGCACGCCACCTTCTTCATGCTGGTGATCAAGGTCGCCGAATACTTCTGCGGTGGGCTGACCGAGGCCGAGAAGCGGCAGCTGTTCGACGAGCATGTGCAGTGGTACCGGATGTACGGGATGAGCATGCGGCCGGTGCCGGGGTCCTGGGAGGAGTTCTGCGAGTACTGGGACCGCAAATGCCGGGAGGAACTGGAGATCAACCAGGCCACCCTGGACATCTTCCACATGCGCATCCCCAAACCGAAGTTCGTGCTGATGCCCACCCCGGTGTGGGATCAGTTGTTCAAGCCGTACCTGGCCGGCCAGCGCTGGATCGCGGCCGGGCTGTTCGACCCGGCGGTGCGGGAGAAGGCGGGGATGCGCTGGACGCCCGGCGACGAGGTGCTGCTGCGGCTGTTCGGCAAGGCCGTCGAGGTGGCGTTCCTGTTCGTCCCGGACGAGATCCGGCTGCATCCGCGGGCACTGGCCGGCTACCGCCGCGCGGCGGGCCGCATCCCGGCCGACGCGCCGCTGATCGAGGCACCCAGCTTCATGGCGCCGCCGCGGGACCGGCGCGGGCTGCCGATGCACTACTTTCCGCGGCGCAAGACCCTGGTCGAGCGGGCCGGGTCGCTGGTGCACACCACCTTGTCGCTGGCCGGCGCCCGGGCGAGCCGGGGCCGCCGTGCGGCCGCCTGAGATTGCGCCGACTGGGCGCGGGCGCTCCCCCGCGAGGGGGAATTTGGCGACGGGTCACTGGCGTGTCGCGTCGTGAAATTCCCACTCGGGACCATTTGGCGCCTGGCGCCTAACGCTCTAACCGCTGGGCGCGGGCGCTTTGGTAAAGGCAGATCGCCGCGGCGGCGGCGACGTTGAGGCTCTCCGCGCCGCCGGACATCGGGATCCGCACCCGGTGGTCGGCCAGCGCGGCGACGTCGGCCGACAGGCCATGCGCCTCGGGCCCGAACAGCCAGGCGGTCGGCCGGGCGAGCCGGGGTTCGGCGTCGTCCAGGGACAGCCGGCCGTCCAGGGCGGTGGCCAGCACCTGTAGCCCGGCGTCGTGCAGGGCGGCGACGGCGGCGGGCGGGTCGGGCACCTCGACGACGGGGACGGAAAAGATGCTGCCCGCCGAGGCGCGCAGGCACTTGCCGTTATAGGGGTCGACGCTGTTGCCGGTCAGCAGCACCGCGGCGGCCCCCATCGCGTCGGCGACCCGGATCAGGGTGCCGGCGTTACCCGGTTCGCCGACCCCGACCGCCACCGCGATCAGCCGGGGGCCCGCCGCCAGCACGTCGGTCAGCTCGGTGTCCGGCGGTTCGCACACCGCCACCAGCCCGGACGGAGTGACGGTGTCCGACAACGCCTTTGCGGCGCGTTCGGTCACCAGGTGCACCGGCGGGCCGTCCAGCAGGGCGGCGTGCCGCCGCGCGGCGGCCTCGGTGGCGAAGATGTCGCGCACCAGGCCGCGCCGCGCCGCGGCTTCCACCAGGTTGGGGCCTTCGACCAGGAACCGCTGGGCGCGGCGCCGACCGACATGCCGATGCAGTTTGACCGCCGCGACCACCCGGGCCGAGCGTTCGGTGAGCATCGGCGTTAGGCGCTCGGGGCGCTCAGGCCGCCTCGCCGGACGGGGCGTTGACGTCCTCGGGCAGCGCCGTGCGGGCGATGTCGACCAGCGCGGTGAACGCCTGCGGGTCGTCGATCGCGATCTCGGCGAGGTTCTTGCGGTCCACCTCGACGCCAGCGGCCTTGAGGCCCTGGATCAGCCGGTTGTAGGTGATGCCGTTGGCGCGGGCCGCCGCGTTGATCCGGGAGATCCACAGCTTGCGGAATTCACCCTTGCGGGCGCGACGGTCGCGGTAGGCGTAGGTCAGCGAATGCAGCTGCTGCTCTTTGGCTTTGCGGTAGAGCCGGGACCGCTGGCCACGGTAGCCCTTGGAGGCCTTCAGGACGGTGCGCCGCTTCTTCTGGGCGTTGACTGCCCGCTTCACGCGTGCCATTGGGTGTTCCTATTCTTGTTCGGAATGAATGGGATGACTGCTCGTCAGCCGTTCAGCATCTTGTTGACCCGCCGGGTGTCGTTAGCCGCCACCTCGGTGCGGCCATCCAGCCGTCGGGTGCGTTTGGTGGGCTTGTGCTCGAGCAGGTGTCGGCGGTTCGCCTTCTGGCGCACGATCTTGCCGGTTCCGGTGCGCCGGAACCGCTTCGCGGCACCGCTGTGGGTTTTGGCCTTGGGCATGTGTCCTCAGTTCTGTGGTCAGTTCGACGACGGCTTGGTCTCGCCGGGGGCGGGTTGGACGCCGGCCGCGCCGGCTTGTTCGGCGGCCTTGGCGCGCGTCTTCGCACCGCGATGCGGCGCCAGCACCATCGTCATGTTGCGGCCGTCCTGTTTGGCGGAGGTCTCCACGAATCCGTAGTCGGCGACGTCGGCGCCCAGCCGCTGCAGCAGCCGATACCCCAGCTCGGGGCGGGACTGCTCGCGTCCGCGGAACATGATGGTGACCTTGACCTTCGACCCCGCCTCCAGGAAGCGGACCACGTGACCTTTTTTGGTTTCGTAGTCGTGGTCGTCGATCTTGGGTCGCAGCTTTTGTTCCTTGACGACGGTCTGCTGCTGGTTCTTGCGAGACTCGCGCGCCTTCTGTGCCGTCTCGTACTTGTACTTGCCGTAGTCCATGATTTTGCAGACCGGCGGTCTGGCGTTCGGGGCGACTTCGACAAGGTCGAGATCGGCATCCGCGGCGACGCGAAGGGCGTCTTCGATGCGCACGATGCCTACCTGCTCCCCACCCGGCCCGATCAATCGGACTTCAGGTACGCGGATGCGCTCGTTGACGCGGATCTCAGTGCTGATGGGACCTCCCTGGGTAGTCTTTCGCTCACGACCGCCGCCTGATCGATCCCCGAATCAGCTGGTGAAAGTCGCCCCATCAGCGAAAAAGCCCTGCATGAAGCAGGGCCCGATGCCGACCGATCATGGCTTCCGGTCAAGGAAAGCCACCTGCGCGCCGCGCAGAACGAGCATCACCCGATGCCCGTGACCGGACCGCTGAGCCGATTCGGCCAACGGTGGGAGTGGGACTCCACTTGCTGTCCTGGCGTTCGCCGGGACGGTCGCGCATGCCAGTCTAGCAGGCATGAAGCCCAACCCTGACATCCAACCGCCCAGCTCCGGCACCCCGCCGGTGCGGGAGCTCGCCGAGATCCCCGCCGTGGAGGTGATCACCCGGTCGGCGGTCATGTTGATGAGCGCCGCCGCCGAGAAGCTCGGCTTGTCCGCGGAGGACCCCGACGCCAGCCCACACCGGGACCTCGACGAGGCCCGGCGGCTGATCACCGCCCTGGCCGGGCTGGTGACCGCGTCCGCCCAGTACCTCGGGATCCACGCCGGTCCGCTGCGCGACGGACTGAAAAGCCTGCAGTTGGCGTTCCGGGAAGCCAGCGCATCGCCCGACGAACCCGGGCAGGGCCCCGGCGAGAAGTACACCGGCCCGATCCGGTAGTCGGCGTGCCGACTTCCCGTTCACCCAATTCTTGGTTTGAGTGAATATCCTCGCGGCTTATGACCGTTACCGTGCCGCGCACGCAACGCAAGGCGACCACCCGGCTTCACTGGGTGCCGTCGGCTGCCGGCTGGATCGTCGGCCTGACCGCCACCCTGTCGCTGCTGGGCAGCGTGTCGCCGCTGATCCGGTGGATCATCAAAATTCCGCGCGAGTTCGTCGACCACTACCTGTTCAACTTTCCCGACACCAGCATCGCGTGGGCGTTCGTGCTCGCCCTGCTGGCCGCCGCGGCCAGCGCCCGTAAACGCATCGCGTGGTGGCTGCTGCTCGGCAATCTGGCCGTCGCCGCCGGATGGAACATCGTCACCCTCGCCGCCGGCACCCCCACCACGGTGGGCCGGGTCGGCGCGATCATCGGTCTGGCGCTGCACGCGGTTGCGATCACGCTGCTGCTGTTGGCCTACCGCGAATTCTGGGCCAAGGTCCGGCGCGGCGCGCTGCTGCGGTCGGCGGTGGTGCTGGTCGCCGGGTGGGCGGTCGGCATCGCGGTGTCCTGGGGGCTGGTCGAACTGTTTCCCGGAACCCTGCAACGCCCGTTTCGGCTGCCCTATGTGGTCAACCGGGTGGTGGGGTTTGCCCTGGTCGAACCGGGCTTTTTCGCGGGCAAACCCGATGTGGTGCTGCGGTCGGTGTTCGGGATGTTCGGGGCGCTGGCGTTGATCGCCGCGGCCGTCGTGCTGTTTTTGTCCCAGCGCGCCGAGAACGCGTTGACCGGCGAGGACGAGTCCGCCATCCGCGGACTGCTCGAGTTGTACGGCAAGAACGATTCGCTGGGCTACTTCGCCACCCGCCGGGACAAGTCGGTGGTGTTCGCGCCCAGCGGGCGGGCCGCGATCACCTATCGGGTCGAAGTTGGCGTCTGCCTGGCCAGCGGTGACCCGGTGGGCGACCCCAAGGCGTGGCCGCAGGCCATCGCGGCGTGGCTGCGGCGGTGCCAGGCCTACGGCTGGACACCCGGCGTGATGGGCGCCAGTTCGCAAGGCGCGCAAGCGTTCCGCGAGGCCGGGCTGAACGCGCTGGAACTCGGCGACGAGGCCATCTTGTACCCGTCGAGCTTCCGGCTGTCCGGCCCGGATATGCGCGCGGTGCGTCAGGCGGTGACCCGGGCGCGCCGGGCGGGCCTGACCGTGCGCTTCCGTCGCCACCACGACATCCCCGCCGACGAAATGGCCCAAGTCATCGAGCGCGCCGACGCCTGGCGGGACACCGACTCCGAGCGCGGTTTCTCCATGGCGCTGGGCCGGCTCGGGGACCCGGCGGACGCCGACTGCCTGCTGGTCGAGGCGGTGGGCCGCGACGGCGCCGTGGTGGCGATGCTGTCGCTGGTGCCGTGGGGGCAAAGCGGTGTGTCGCTGGATCTGATGCGCCGCTCACCGCAGTCCCCCAACGGCACCATCGAGTTGATGGTCAGCGAGCTCGCCTTGCAGGCGAACGGTATTGGCATCAGCCGTATCTCGTTGAACTTCGCCATGTTCCGGTCGGCGTTCGAGCAGGGGTCGCAACTCGGCGCCGGCCCGGTCGCGCGGCTGTGGCGGCGGTTGCTGCAATTCTTTTCGCGGTGGTGGCAGTTGGAGACGCTGTACCGCTCGAACATGAAGTACCAGCCGGAATGGGTGCCGCGCTACGCCTGCTACGAAGACGCCCGGCTGATCCCCCGGGTCGGCATCGCCTCGGTGATCGCCGAGGGCTTTTTGGTGCTGCCGTTTTCCCGGCGCGGTGAACAGCACACCGGTCACCACACGTCGGTGCCGGACACCCTGATGTCGACCGGGCTGTTGCATCACGACGGCTCCGCCCCGGACCTGTCCGGATTGCCCGCCGACCTCGCCGAGTTCAGCGAACGGCGTACCCGGTTGCCGGAACAGGTGCGGGTCCGGCTGGCCAAGCTGAAAACCCTGCGGGACCGCGGCGTCGACGCCTACCCGGTGGGACGGCCGCCCAGCCACACGGTGGCCCAGGCGCTGGCCGACGACACCGCGGTGGTCTCGGTGGCCGGCCGGGTGCTGCGGATCCGTGACTTCGGCGGGGTGCTGTTCGCCCAGCTCCGCGACTGGTCGGGGGAAGTGCAGCTGCTGCTGGACAATTCGGTGCTGGCGGACGGTCGGGCAGCTGATTTCAGCGACGCGATCGACCTCGGTGACCTGGTGGAGGTGACCGGGCAGCTGGGTGACAGCAAGACCGGGACGCGGTCGTTGATCGTGCACAGCTGGCGACTGATCGGTAAATGCCTGCGCCCGCTGCCGGACAAATGGAAGGGGTTGACCGACCCGGAGGCCCGGGTCCGCAGCCGCTACGTCGACCTCGCGGTCAACACCGACTCCCGGGAGCTGATCAGCGCCCGCAGCAGCGTGTTACAGGCCGTCCGGCAAACGTTATACGCCAAGGGATTCCTCGAGGTGGAGACCCCGATCCTGCAGCCGATCCACGGCGGCGCCAACGCGCGTCCGTTCGTCACCCACATCAACGCCTACGACCTGGACCTGTATCTGCGGATCGCGCCGGAGCTGTACCTGAAACGGTTGTGCGTCGGCGGGGTGGAGCGGGTGTTCGAGCTGGGCCGCGCGTTCCGCAACGAGGGCGTCGACTTCAGCCACAACCCGGAGTTCACCCTGCTGGAGGCCTATCAGGCGCACGCCGACTATCGGGTGTGGATCGATGGCGCTCGGGAGCTGATCCAAAACGCCGCGCAGGCCGCCCACGGCGCCCAGGTGGTGATGCGGCCCACCGACGGCGGCGGCCTGCAGCCGGTGGACATCTCCGGGGTCTGGCCGGTGAAGACCGTGCACGACGCGGTCTCCGAGGCGCTCGGTGAGCACATCGACGCCGACACCGAGCTGGCCGCCCTGCGCAAGCTGTGCGACGCGGCCGACGTGCGCTACCTCAAGCAGTGGGATGCCGGCGCGGTGGTGCTGGAACTCTACGAGCACCTGGTCGAAGACCGCACCGAGGCGCCGACGTTCTACACCGACTTCCCGACGTCGGTGTCCCCGTTGACCCGACCGCACCGGTGCAAACCCGGGGTGGCCGAGCGTTGGGATCTGGTGGCCTGGGGGGTGGAGTTGGGCACCGCCTACAGCGAACTCACCGACCCGGTCGAGCAGCGGCGGCGGCTGCAGCAGCAGTCGCTGCTGGCCGCCGGCGGCGACCCGGAGGCGATGGAGCTCGACGAGGACTTCCTGCAGGCCATGGAGTACGCGATGCCGCCGACCGGCGGCCTGGGGATGGGCATCGACCGGGTGGTCATGCTGATCACCGGGCGCAGCATCCGGGAGACCCTGCCCTTCCCGCTGGCAAAGCTGCGCTGATGCCGCCGAATCACAGCGCCCTCTCAGGGTCGCAGCTCACGATGATGCTGTGAGCGCTTCGGTGCTGGCCGCTGAGCACACGTCGTTGATGCACGGCTGGCTGCCGCTGACCGTGCAGTGCGTCGCTGTGCTGGTGCTGCTGGCGGCGATCGGCTGGCGGTCGCGGCGCTGGCGGCGGCTGTGGCTGCCGGTGGCCGCGGTCCTGGGCGTCGCGGCGGCGGCCTTGGTGCACTGGTATATCGCGGCCAACGGGCTGGCCGACGACCCGGCGCCGACCGCGCTGTGGGTCTGGATTGCGTTGACCGGGTTGGCCGCCGCGGTCGCGGCGCTCGGGTGGCGCAGCGCCCGCTGGTGGCGGCGCGGCGCGTCGGCGCTGGCCGTGTCGGCGTGCCTGCTGAGCGCCTTGCTGGCGCTGAACCTGTGGGTCGGCTACTTCCCCACCGTGCAGACCGCCTGGAATCAGCTGACCGCGGGACCGCTGCCCGGCCAGATCGATCGGTCGACGCTGGAGGCGATGACGGCCGCGGGCACGCTGCCGCGCCAGGGCCGGGTGCTGCCGGTGACGATCCCGGCCGACGCCTCACACTTCCGGCACCGCGGCGAATTGGTGTACCTGCCGCCGGTCTGGTTCACCCACACCCCGCCGCCGAGCCTGCCGACGGTGATGATGATCGGCGGCGAGTTCAACACCCCCGCCGACTGGCTGCGCACCGGCAACGCCGTGCAAACCCTCGACGACTTCGCCGCGGCGCACGGCGGCAACGCCCCGGTGGTGGTGTTCGTCGACTCCGGGGGCTCGTTCAACAACGACACCGAATGCGTCAACGGCCCCCGCGGCAACGCCGCCGATCACCTGACCAAAGACGTGGTGCCCTACCTGATCTCGGATTTCGGGGTCAGCCCGCGACGGGAGAACTGGGGCATCGTCGGCTGGTCGATGGGCGGCACCTGCGCGGTGGATCTGGCCGTGATGCATCCCGACCTGTTCAGCGGGTTCGTCGACATCGCCGGCGATCTGGGCCCCAGCTCCGGGACCAAGGCGCAGAGCATCGCCCGGCTGTTCGGTGGCAACGCCGACGCCTGGGCCGCGTTCGACCCGACCACGGTGATGACCAGGCATGGCCGCTATACCGGGCTGTCGGGCTGGTTCGACGTCAACGCCACCCGGGGTGCCGCCTCGTCGCCGACCACCGTGGTGCCCATCGCCGAGACGGCGGGGCCGGCCTCACCCACTCCCGCCAGCGAGCAGCTGGCCGCGGCGCAATCGCTGTGCCGGCTGGGCCGTACCGTCGGCATCGATTGCGCGGTGGTCACCCAGCCAGGCAAACACGATTGGCCGTTCGCCGCGCAGGCGTTCCGCGCCGCGCTGCCCTGGTTGGCCGGGGTGATCGGCACCCCGGGCGTCACCCGGGTGGGGTTGCCCCTGTCCTCCCCCGCCGCACGCTGATCACCGCGCGTGCTCAGCGCCCGGCAACGAGATACGTTCCGTGGCCTTCGATAACGGCGCCGTCGTGGAACCTCAGCACCTCGTTGACCAGCTGGCCGTTGTGGTTGCGGTAGGTGATGACGACGGTGTCGATGCCCTGGTAGACACCTTCGACGACGAACCGGAGCTCGGGAATGCGGTGCACGGCGGTGGTCCAGTACCGTCGCAGCGCGGGCTTGCCGCGCACCACGCCGCGCGTCTCGGGCAGCAGCTTGGCGGCCACCGGTGAGGTGAACACCACCTCGTCGTGGAAATCGCGGAGCACCGCATCCACGTCGTGCGCGTTCCAGTTTTCGCACCACCGCTGGCTGAAGGCCACCGCATCGAGGTCCATGGCGCGCACCGTAGCATCGGGGCGGCCCGCGTCCCCAACGATTTTCGGGGCCGGCCGGCGCTTCGCGGCCTGGGAGTACGGTGGCGCTATGCCCGACGAGACCACCGACCCCGAGTACACCCCCGGCGGGGTGCCCACCTTCGACGCGGTGCGGGAGAAGATCGAAACCCGGTACGGCGCCGCGCAGGGCGCCGCGGAACTGGACGCCGAGACCGCCGCGGGGGCCGCCGTGGACGAACAGTTCGAGGCCCGGCAACGCGCCGCCGCGGAACGGCTGGAGCAGATCCGCGCGTCGATGCGCGAGAACAAGCCCTGACCGGTGCGGACCTTTACCGTCGCCGAGCGGCGGAACCGTTTGGCGCGCAGACACTTCCTGGCCGCCGAGGGTGCCGCCGAGCCCGTCACCGGTATCGCGGGCGCGCTGATCGGTCTGCATGGCACCGACCCGGCGACCCCGTATCTGTCGTTGTGGGCGCGATCGGCGGGCTTTGTCACCGCCGACCTGGACCACGAGCTGTACCAGGCGCGGTCGCTGGTGAAGCATCTGGCGATGCGTCGCACGCTGTGGCTGATCGATTCCGCCGCGCTGCCGGCCGTGCAGGCGGCGGCCAGCGACCGGGTCGCCGCCACCGAGCGTCGCCGCCTGATCGCCGACGTCGCCAAGGCCGGGGTCGCCGCCGACGGTGCACGGTGGCTGGATCGGGCCGGCGCCGCGGTGCTGCGACACCTCGACGAGCACGGCCCGGCCACCAGCACCGAGCTGCGCGCCGCCGTCCCCGAATTGGCCGGCACCTACGATCCGGCGCCGGGAAAACGGTACGGCGGTGCGACGCCCGTGGCGCCGCGGGTGTTGACCGTGCTGTCGGCCCGCGGCGAGATCGTGCGCGGCCCCAACGGCGCGTCCTGGACGGCGTCGCGGCCGCGTTGGGCCACCGCCGCCAGCTGGCTCGGCGCCGCGGGTGATCCGATGGCCGCCGAGCCAGCTGGCGGCGGT
>NZ_MLQM01000029.1:0-38671 GCF_001854525.1 Mycobacterium talmoniae | reverse complement strand
GCGCTGGCCAGCTTTACCCGGCCGGCGAGCACCTTCACCCCGGAGGAGGGCGGCCGGCCGCTGGGCCGTGCCGGCGTGCTCAACGCCGCCGAACTGCGCGGCCCGACGACCACCTTCCCGATGGGCGGCGCCCCGGTGCCGGTCTCCTCGGCGGGCGCGGGCATGTTGGGCCGGGCGCCGGAGGGCGCGAGCAAAGAGGTGGCCCGCGCCCGCATCGTCGTCGACGAGCAGCGGGATCGCTGACCCGGTATCCACGGCATCGAGTCTGCGGTGAGGGCGCCGAGTCTGCGGTGGCGGCACCGAGTCTGCGGTGAGGGCAGCGAGCCTGAATCCTTGGCGTCGAGTCTGCGGTGAGGCCCAGTTGCCGCGAGGAATCCCGGCCTGAGCGCAGGCTCGGCGCCGTGAGTTCAGTCTCGATGCCCTGAGCGCATTCTCGAGGTCCTCACCGCAGTCTGGACGCCGTGAGTTCAGCCTCGCGACCCTGAATTCAGGCTGGAAGCCGCAAGTTCAGCCTGGAACGCCCCCACCGCGACCCACCTCTCCCGCGGACACCCGTCTAGTTTGTTAAGCTAACTAACTAGAAACGACGATGGACTCATCGGGAGGAATGACATGGCGCGTACCGACGGCGACACCTGGGACCTGGCGTCGAGCGTGGGGGCGACCGCGACGGCCGTCGCCGCGCAGCGGGCGGTGGCGAGCAGCCAGCCCCGACCGCTGATCGACGATCCGTTCGCCGAACCGCTGGTAACCGCGGTCGGTGTCGAGTTCTTCACCAAGTTCGCCCGCGGTGAGCTGGCCGGGACCGGGGAGGACCCGACGCTGGACCTCGTCCGCCTCTCGGAGAACCTGGCGGTGCGCACCAAATACTTCGACGACTTCTTCGCCGACGCGACGGACGCCGGTATCCGCCAGGTGGTGATCCTGGCGTCGGGCCTGGACGCCCGGGCCTACCGGCTGGCCTGGCCGGCCGGCACCACCGTGTTCGAGGTCGACCAGCCGGCGGTCATCGAGTTCAAGACCCGCACGCTGGCCAACCTCGGCGCCCACCCGACCGCCGAGCGGCGCCCGGTGGCCATCGACCTTCGCGACGATTGGCCCAGCGCGCTGCAAACCCACGGGTTCGACCCGAGCCGGCCGACCGCCTGGCTCACCGAGGGGCTGCTCGGTTACCTGCCGCCCGACGCCCAAGACCGCCTGCTGGACAACATCACCCGGCTCAGCGCGCCGGGCAGTCGGCTGGGCACCGAATCGGTCGCCAACCTCACCGAGGCCGACCGGGTCCGGATCCAACAGCGCAGCCAGCAAACTGCCGAGCTGTGGCGCGCGTGGGGCTATGACGGTGCCGATATGGATATGACCGAGCTGCTGTACTTCGGCGACCGCAACGACACCGCCGACTACCTGAACCGCCGTGGCTGGCGGACGGTCGCTGCCAGCAACGCCGAGCTATTCGGCCGCTACGGGCTGACCCCGTTCGGCGACGACGAGATGCCGTTCACCGACGCCAGCTACGTCACCGCGGCGCTGGATTAGTCCAAAAACAGGTCCCGGATCGGTGCGTCTCCGCCGCCGTAGTCGGCCAGGTCGTAGCCGCCGGCCGCGGTGAGCACCGCGGCGTCGAGGTAGCAGTTGCCGGTCGCGTCGGCGGCCGGGCGGGCCAGGATCTCGGCCGCGGCATCGCCCATGATCCGCGGACTGCGTGACGACTTGGCCAGCCGGTCGCCGTCGGCCAGGTTCGTCACCGCCGACGTCGCGATATAGGTCTCGGGCCACAGGCAATTCACCGCGATCCCGGCGTCGGCGAACTCGGCGGCCCAACCCAACGACAGCAGCGTCATCGCGTACTTCGACAACGTGTAGGACGGGTGGACGCCCAGCCAGTACGGGTTCATGTTGATCGGCGGCGCGATCGTCAGCACGTGCGGGTTCGCCGAGCCGCGCAGGTGCGGCAGGCAGGCCTTGGTCAGCAAAAACGTGCCGCGCGAATTGATGTCCTGCATCAGGTCGAACTTCTTGGCCGACAGCCGCTCGGTGGGCTCGGTGGCAATCGCACTGGCATTGTTCACGCACACGTCGACGCCGCCGAACCGCTGCACGGCGGCGTCGACCGCACGCTGGACATCCTCTTCGCGGCGCACGTCACCGACCACGGCCAGCGCCTTGCCGCCGGCCGCCTCGATCTCGGCGGCCGCGGTGTGCACCGTGCCCGGCAGCCGAGGATGCGGTTGATCGGTCTTGGCCAACAGCACCACGTTGGCGCCGCGCTGGGCCGCGGCCAGCCCGATGGCCAGCCCGATGCCCCGGCTGGCGCCGGAGATCACCAGCGTGCGGTCGGTGAACGCGTTCGGGGGGATCGGCATAGTTCTCCTTGAGCAGGCGGTATTGGCATTCTCTTTTTTTGCAAGTACGTTATCAGTGAGTGCAGAGTCGGCTTTACGGAGGAACCGTGCGTCTGGGAGTGATGATCGGGGCGGAACGTGGTGACTCGGCCCGTAAGGTCACCAAGCTGCTCGACGACATCGAGTGGGCCGAGGCGGCCGGAATGGATACCGCCTGGATCCCGCAGGTGCCCACCGACTTCGACGCGCTGACCGCCGTCGCGCTGATGGCGACCCGAACCACCCGCATCGAGTTGGGCACCGCGGTGGTGCCGCTGCAGACCCAGCATCCGATCGCGTTGGCGCGCCAGGCGTTATCGGTGCACGCCGCCGCCGGCGGGCGGCTGGCGCTGGGCGTCGGCCCGTCGCACCACTGGATCATCGGCGACATGCTCGGGCTGCCCTACGAGCGGCCCGCCGCCTACACCCGCGACTACCTACAGGTGCTCAACGCCGCGCTGAGCGGTCCCGGACCGGTCGACGTGGCGAACGACACCTTCACCGTGCATAACCCGCTCGACCTGGGGCCGGTGGCGCCGCTGCCGGTGCTGGTCGCCGCGCTGGGCCCGGTGATGCTGGGCATCGCCGGCGAACTCACCGACGGCACCGTGCTGTGGATGGCCGACGAGCGGGCCATCGGTGATCACATCGCGCCGCGCATCACCAAGGCCGCCGACAACGCCGGCCGGCCCGCCCCGCGCATCGTCGCCGGAATCCCGGTCTGCCTATGCGCGCCAACGGAAGTCGACGCGGCGCGGGAGCGGGCCAACCGGATCCTCGGCGAGGCCGAGGTCTCGCCGAACTACCAGCGGCTACTGGAACGCGGTGACGCCCAAGACGTCGGTGACCTGTGCGCCGCCGGCGACGAGGAGGCCATCTTGGCCCGGTTCCGCCGCTTTGCCGACGCCGGGGTGACCGACCTGTCGGTGCGGCTGCTGCCGATCGGCGACAACCGCGACGAGCTGATCGCCTCCAAACGTCGCACCCGCGAAATGATCGCCGAACTGGCGCAACAGGTTCGGTGACCTAGCCGGCCGCGTTGACTCTGCGTCCACCAGGCAAAAGTTCGAGTGACCCGCCTGGTGGGCGCAGAGTCAACGCGGCGGCATCACGAGGATGACTCGACGCGCAGCGCCAGCATCGTGGTCCACTCCGCGAGGAACAGCTCGTCGGGCATCTCGGTGGCCGGGGCGTGGAACAGCGCCCCGGTGGCACGCTTGCCCAGCAGCGCGTTAGCGCCCACGACGGCAATGGTTTTCGCGTCGTCGGCGCCCAGGTGTGGCGCCCAGCCGCGGATCCAGTCGGCGAGTTCGGCGTAGAGCCCGTCGACCAGGGCGGCGTAGGCGTCGTTGAGCCGGGTGGACTGCTCGGCCGGGCTGCGGGCGGCGATCTGCAGCAGCTGGCTCTCCTCGTCCAGCACGGTGAGCAGATACCGGCCGAGCAGGGTGAGCTCGGTGCGCAGATCACCCAGCCCGGCGAACAGCGCCCGGATATCGCGCATGGCGCGACGGCGGTCCAGCTGTCGGTCGATGCCGGCTTCCAGCAGCAGTTCCTTGGATTTGAAGTGGTGATACAGCGCACCCGAGCCCGGCGCCAGGCCCGCGGCGGCTTCGATCTGAGCCACGCTGGTCGCCCGGTAGCCCTGCTCGCTGAACAACCGCATCGCCTCGGCGACCAGCCGGTCCCGCGTCGTCGCTTCCGCCATTGACCGCTCCAAAGTGTTCACTTAGTATCGACAAGTAAGTACTTTATCAGCTGGCCGGGGAGGTGGCGATGGTGAATACCGACGGTCAGGTGCCGCGCGGCCGGGTGCGCCGCACCATGCCGCTGGCCGGGTTCACCGCGCGCGCCGCCGGCGGCCGGATGGTCGCCGCGCTGCGGGAGAAGACCGGCGACGCCACCGCGGTCGAGCGGTTCCACGAACGCACCGCGCAGCGCTACGCCGAACTTCTCGGGCATTCCAAAGGGGTGCTGATGAAGGCCGGCCAGATGTTCTCCCTGGTCGACGCAGGCGCGGTGGGCGGCGGTGAACTCTCGCCGTATCAGCAAGCCCTCACCCGGTTGCAGGCCGATGCGCCGCCGATGGATCCGGCGCTGGCGCGCAGTGTGCTGGAGGCCGAACTCTCCCGCCCCGTCGCGGACGTGTTCGCCGAGTTCACCGACGAACCGGTGGCCGCCGCCTCCATCGGACAGGTGCATCGCGCGGTAATGCCCGACGGTCGGCCGGTGGCCGTCAAGATCCAGTACCCCGGTGTGGCCGAGGCGATCCGCGACGACTTGGCCAACACCGAACTGCTCACCACGGTGGTCCGGTTCGTGTCCACCGCGGCGGGCGCCATGCCCGACATGCGGCAGGCCGCCCGCGAAATCTCCGCGCGGATCTCCGAGGAGATCGACTACCGGCACGAGGCCGCCAACATCACCGCGTTCAGCACGCTGTACCGCGACCACCCGTTCATCCGGATCCCGGAGGTCGTCCCCGAGGCCTCCGGCGACCGGGTGCTGACCATGACCTATCTGGACGGATTGGACTGGGCCGCAGCGCAACAGGCCGACCAGGACCTGAAGAACACCTGGGCCGAGGTGATCGGCCGGATGGTCACCGGCTCCTACCGGCACGCCAACCTGTTTCACGCCGACCCGCACCCGGGCAACTACCGGTTCGGCCTGGACGGCGGGGTCGGATTCGTCGACTTCGGCTGCGTGAAGGTGCTACCCGAATACCACCGGCACCACATCGTGCGCATGCTGCGGGCCGTCCTGGACGGCCGCCGGACCGAGCTGCGCGACCTGATGGCCGAAAGCGGTTTCCTCGCCGAGGATTCCACGCTCACCGCGGACGAGGCCTACCAGTGGTGGACCGCGATCACCTATGAGCTGCTGGCCCCGCAACCGGCCACCTACACCAAGGACGCCGCCGAGCGCTCCATCCGGTCCTTGGTCGATGTGCGGGCCGCCGATCACCCGTTGCGGCGCATGCTGGTGCCGCCCGACTTCGTGTTCTTCGCCCGGATCAACCTGTCGATGAACGCGATCTTCACCGCGCTGGCGGCCACCTTCCACGTGCGGTCCACGGTCGATGACATGGACGGCGTCGCCGCACCGATCAGCGCGGTGGGCAAACAGCACGACGCCTGGGTCCGCGACCGCGGCCTGCCCTACGGAATGGACGAGCATGACCAGCGCTGAGCTGGCGGCGCCGCGGCTGCCGTGGGACGCCGCCGACCCCTACCCGTTCTATCGATCCCGCCGCACCGCCGGCGACGTGGTGTGGGACGACACCGCGCAGGGCTGGCTGGTTTTGGGCTACCAGGCGGCCCGCGAGGTGCTGGGCGGCACCGGGTGGACCAGCGATCCGCTGGCCAATCCCGCCGCCCGGCTCGTGATGGACCCGGCCAGCCGGGATTTGACGCGCCGCTCCATGCTGTTCGCCGACGGCGCCGCGCATCAGCGGCTGCGCGGTGCGGTGCACGACGTGTTCACCCGCTCGTTTATCAGCGGGCTGGCCGACGGGGTCGACGCGATCGTCGCGGCGGTGATCGGCCAACCCGCGCCGGACACCGCGTTCGACTTCATGGCCGACATCGCGCTGCCGATCCCGATCGCGGTGGTGGGCGAATGGCTGCACCTGGGCACCGGCTGCTCGAGGCTGCTGCGCGAGCTGTCGCCGGTGATCATCCGGATGCTGGGCACCCTGGCCGACACCGACGACGTGCGGGCCGGTGCCGCGGCGGCCGCGGAGCTGATGACCGAGTTCCTGCCGCTGGCCGCCGACCGGCGCGCCCACCCCGGCGACGACCTGATCAGCTTCATCGCCACCGACCCGGCCCTGGACCTCGACGACGTGGTGGCGACGACGATCCTGATCGCGGTGGCCGGCCACGAAACCACCGCCAACCTGCTCGGCGCGGGCCTGGCCCGGCTGCTGACCCCCGGCGACGACGGCACCCGGCTCGCCGACCGCGTCGACGCCGACGATCCCGCGCTGGTCACCGAGCTGCTGCGGCTGGACGCGCCCGCGCAGGCCGTGGTGCGCACCGCCACCGAACCCCACCGCATCGCCGGCGTCGACATCGCGCCCGGCCAGACCGCGCTGGTCGCCGTCGCGGCCGCCAACCGCGACCCCGCCGTCTTCGCCGACCCCGACCGGTTCCGGCTGGACCGCACCGGGCCCGCGCCGCTGTCGTTCGGCTACGGCGCCCACCACTGCCTGGGCGCCGCCCTGGCCCGGATGGAAATCACCGCGGCGCTGCCGCAGGTGCTGGCCCGCCGGCCGGTGCTGGCCGGCCCGGTGCACTGGCGCGACGCCCCCGCCATTCGCGGACCGCTGTGCGTCCCCGTCGTTTTCGGTGTCTAACCGATGCGGGTCTTCGTCACCGGAGGGACCGGCGCCGTCGGCGGCCACACGGTGCCGGCGCTCCTCGCCGCCGGGCACCTACAACGTCGTCGACAACGAACCGGTCACCAAGCGGGACTACGCACGGGCCTGCGCGGCCGCCGTCGGCAAAACGCCGTGGCTGTATGTGCCGGGGCGCGCCGCGCTGCTGCTCGGTGACCGCACCACCTCGCTGACCCGCTCACTTCGGGTCAGCAACAACCGATTCCGCGCCCAGGCCGGCTGGCAACCGGCGTATGACAGCGTGCGCAGCGGCTACGCCGCCTTTACTCGTAGTGCACGGTGATCGATGCGGTGTCCGGCACGCCCTGGCAGGTCAGGATGTAGCCGTCGGCCACCTCGTCGTCGTCGAGCGCGTCATTGACCCGCATCGTCGCACTGCCCTCGCTGATGTGGGCCATGCACGTCCCGCAGTTGCCGGCCTCGCAGGAAAACGGCGGGGCCAGCCCGGCGCGCCGGGCGCTTTCCAGCAGGGTTTCCCCGGCCACCCGCGGCACCGATACCTTCTTGCGTTCCAGGTGAATCGTCACCGTGCCCGTCGCGTCGGCGGTTTCGGCGGTAGCGGCGGCCGGCTCCTTGGGCGCCGGTAGATCGAAGTCCTCGACGAAAACCCGGCCCGGGCCGGGCAACGCCGAGCGCACCACGGTCATGAAACCCTCCGGGCCGCACACGTAGCAGTCGGCGCCGGTGTCGGCGCCGACGAACTCGCGCACCGCGGCGGCGTCGAGCAGCCCGTCGTCGGCGTCCAGATGCCGCCGCACCGACAGCCGGCCGGGGTGCCGGGCCGCCAACTCGGCCAGGGCGGCGTCGAAAATCGCCGAGGCGGCGTCGCGGTCGGCGCACAGCAGCCGCACCGTGCGGTCCGTGCCGGCTAGCGCGCTTTTGGCCAGCGACAACAGCGGCGTGATCCCGCTGCCGCCGGCGAAGCCCAGCACCGGCACCGCGGCGGCATCCAGGCAGAACGTGCCCGCCGCCCGCGTCATGGTCAACTCGTCGCCCTCGACGACGTTGTCCAGCATCCAGTTCGAGACCTTGCCGCCCGGAACGCGTTTGACCGTGGTCATCAGCTCGGTATCGGTCTCCGGCGCGCTGGACATCGAATACGACCGGTACAGCTCTTCGCCGTCCACCTGGACCCGGAACGTGCAGTACTGGCCGGCCCGGTAGCTGAACGGGGCCTCCCGCGGGGCCAGCACGAAGGTCCGCGCGTCGGCGGTCTCCTTGATGATCCGGGTCACCGTCGCCTGCTGGAACACGTGGGTGATCGCCATCGGCCGCCCCCTCCCGCGCTTGCGTTCTTCACAACAGAGAATACTATTCTCTCAAAACGATAGGATCTTCTCAAATGGTGTCAGGATCGTCCGGTTCCGTGCTGGCGTTCGAGGACCGGCAGTATCGGCTGCCGGAGCTCGACGCGCTGGCGGGCGGGCTGGCGCGCATCCTGGCCGCGCGGGGGGTGAGCACCGGCGACCGGGTGGCGTTGATGGCGTCGAACCGCCCGGAATTCGTCGTCGCCCTGCACGCTATCTGGCGCCTGGGCGCGGTGGTGGTGCTGCTCAGCCCGGCTTATAAGCGTGCCGAGGTCGCGCACGCGTTGGCGTTGACCCACCCCGGCCACGCCGTCGGCGACCACCCGGTGCTGGCCGAGGCGATGCCGATGTGGCACCTGGACGAGCCGATCACGCCGGGGCCGCCGGCGGGCGTGCCGCCGCCCGCGGACGCCGACGCGCTGCTGGTGTTCAGCTCGGGCACCACCGGGCAGCCCAAAGCGGTCCGGCACACCCACGCGTCGCTGGCCGCGGCGGTGCGGCACTGGCGCGCCGCGCTGGGGTTGACCGCGGCCGACCGGATCCAGGTCGTCACCCCGCCGTCGCACATCCTGGGGCTGCTCAACATCCTCACCGCGCTGGACACCGGGGCGTGGCTGCGGCTGCACCGCCGGTTCGACGTCGACACCATGCTGCGCCACATCGAATCCGACCGGATCACCGTGGAGATGGCCGTCGCGCCGATCGCGTTGGCGATCGCGGCGCACCCCGACCTGGAGTCCTTCGATCTGTCGTCGCTGCGCTACATCATGTGGGGCGCCACCCCGGTCACCGCCAGCGTCGCCGACACCGTCACCGCCCGCACCGGTGTGCGCTGGCTGCCGGCCTACGGCACCAGTGAGCTGCCGGTCATCGCATGCAGTCCACCGCAGTGCCCGCGACTGGACAGTGTGGGCCGCCCGGTGCCCGGGGTGCAGGTCCAGGTGGTGGCGCTGGACAGCGGAAACCCGGTGCCGCCCGGCGAAATCGGGGAGATCTGGGCGCGGGCGGACTCGCTGATGGCCGGCTACCTGCCGGCCGAGGCGACCGCGGAGGTGTTGCGCGACGGCTGGTATCACACCGGCGATGTCGGCTACCTCGACGCCGACGGCTGGCTCCGGATCACCGACCGGTGCAAGGAAATGATCAAGGTGCGCGGCTTTCAGGTCGCGCCCGCCGAAGTCGAGGCGGTGCTGCACGGGCACCCGGCCGTTACCGACTGCGCGGTGTTCGGGGTGGCCGATCCCGCCGACGGGGAAGCCGTGGTGGCGGCGGTCACCACCCGCGCACCGGTCACCGACACCGAATTGGCGGCGCTGGTCGCCGAGCGGTTGGCGTCTTACAAGCGGCCGCGCCGGGTGCTGTTCGTCGACGAGATCCCCCGGCTGCCGTCCGGAAAACTGTTACGCCGAGTACTCAAGGAGCGGTATGGATGTCCGGCTGAACGCTGAACAGCGGCAATTATGTGACGCCGCAGCGAAATTGGCCGACGATCTGGGTCCCGGGTCGGTCGCCGACCTCGACGACGCGGCGCGGCGGGCGCGGCTGGAAAAAGCCGTCGCCCAAACCGGGTGGCGCGCGCTGCGCTCCGACGGGGCCTCCGGCGTGGAGGTGGCGATCGTCGCCGAGGAGTTCGGTCGCGGCCTGGTCGACGTGCCCTACCTGGGCCCGGTGCTCGCCGACGATCTGGCCCGCCACCTGGACACCGACATCGGGGCGGCCACCGTCGCGGTGGGCGACACCGCGATCGACGCCCGCGGCGCCGAACACGCCGTGCTGCTGCGCGACGACGCGGTGCTGAGCGCCGGCGTCGGCGCGGTGCGTGCCGGCGCCGACCTGACCCGAACCGGTGCCGACCTGAGCGGAACGCCGCAGCCGGTGGGCCGGCTGGACCCCGAAACCGCGCTGCGCTGGCGGGCGTTGGCGCTGGTGGCCACCGGCGCCGACCTGGTCGGCACCGCGCGCGGCGCGCACGCACTGGCCTGCGACTACGCCAAGATCCGTGAACAGTACGGCAAACCGATCGGGTCGTATCAGGCCATCGCGCACCTGCTGGCCGAGGGACTGGCGCTGATCGAAGGGTCGATCAGCGTGCTGCGGCACGCCGCCTGGGCGGTCGACGAACTCGACCCCGCCGAGGCGGTCGCCGCCGCCCGGATCGCCAAGGTGTACTGCGCGCGCGCCACCCGCACCGTGTGCGAGACCGCCATCCAGGTGCACGGCGGCATCGGCAACACCTGGGAGTGCCTGGCCCACGTCTATCTGCGGCGCGCACTGGTATCGACGGGGCTGTGGCCCGTCACGTTGAGGGAGATCAACAGTGGACTTTCGTGATTCACCCGAGGAAGCCGCCTTCCGCGACCGGCTGCGGGCCTGGTTGACCGAGCGGGCGGGCACCTTCCCGTCCGCGGGGGACGACGAGTACTGGACGCGCCAAGGCGAATGGCATCAGGCGCTGTACGGCGCCGGGTTCTTCGGGCTGTCCTGGCCGCGCGCCTACGGGGGCCACGAACTGCCCCCGGTCTATGACGTCATTGTCGATGAGGAGCTGGCCCGCGCCGGTGCCCCGCCGCGGCCCAGCCTGGGCTACCTCGTCGTCGGCCTGGGCCGGCACGCCAGTCCCGAACTGCAGCAGCGGTTTTTGCCCGGGATGATCAACGGCACGCAGCGGTGGTGTCAGGGCTTCTCCGAACCGGGCGCCGGCTCGGACCTGGCGTCGTTGACCACCACGGCGACCCGGCAGGGCGACCACTACGTCATCCACGGGCACAAGATCTGGACCAGCTATTCCGACGTCGCCGACTGGTGTTTGCTGTTGGCCCGCACCGATAAGGACGCGCCGCGGCACCGCGGCATCTCGGCGTTCATCATCTCCATGCACCAGCCCGGCATCGAGCAGCGACCGCTGCGGATGATCAACGGCGTCACCACCGAATTCGGCCAGGTACTGTTCGACGGGGCGACGGTGCCGGCCAGCCAGATGATCGGCGCGCCCGGCGAGGGCTGGGCGTTGGCGATGACGGTGGTCGGCCACGAACGCGAGCCGTCGACGCTGGGGTATTCAGCCCGCTACGGGAAATTGGTGCGCCAGTTGGCCGGTCGGGTGCACGGCGATGCTCCCGAGGAGCTGGCCTGGGCGGCGGTGCAGACCGAGATGCTGCGGCTGCACGTGCGCCGCCGGCTGTCCGAACAGCTCGACGGCGTCTCGCACGGCCCGGAAGGGTCACTGGACAAGCTGCTGATGACCTGGGTGGAGCAGTCGGTCGGCCACGCCGCGCTGGCGGTCGGCGGGGCCGACGACCCGGATCTGCTCAGCGCCTACCTGTACAGCCGCGCGCAGTCCGTGATGGGCGGCACCGCACAGATTCAGAAGAACATCATCGCCGGCCGAATCCTGGGATTGACGGAGTGACCGCGAACGCGGGCGAAGCCCGGGTGAAGCGGGTCACGACCATTGAAGGAGTCTGATATGTACGACATGCCCGCTGAAATCGACGTCCGCGCCGACGGGCCGCTGCGGATCATCACGCTCAATCGCCCCGACGCGCTGAACGCGGTCAACGACGCGCTGCACACCGGGCTGGCGCAGCTCTGGTCGCGGCTGGACGAGGACCGCGACGCCCGGGCCGCGGTGCTGACCGGTGCCGGGCGCGCGTTTTCGGCCGGCGGCGACTTCGCCTACCTCGACGAGCTGCGCCGCGACGATGACCTGCGCGCCAAGACGATTGCGCACGGCCGCGAGATCGTGCTGGGCATGGCGCGCTGCCGCACCCCCGTGATCGCCGCGGTCAACGGGCCCGCGGTGGGGTTGGGCTGCAGCCTGGTGGCGCTCAGCGACATCGTCTACATGGCCGAGGGCGCGTATCTGGCCGACCCGCACGTGCAGGTGGGCCTGGTGGCCGCCGACGGCGGCCCGCTGACCTGGCCGCTGCAGATGAGCCTGCTGCTGGCCAAGGAGTACGCGCTGACCGGCGCCCGGATCGGCGCCGAACGCGCGGCGACGCTGGGGCTGGCCAACCACGTCGTGGCGGATCCGCTGGCCGAGGCGATCGCGTGCGCCAAACGGATCGCCGAGCTGCCGCGTCAGGCGGTGGAAAGCACCAAACGGCTGCTCAACATCCACCTGGAGCGGGCCGTGCTGGCCACCCTGGATTTCGCGAATATGGCCGAGGATCAGTCGTTTCAGACCGACGACTTCGCCGCCATCGTCGCTCGGCTCAACGCGGGGAAGCCCTAGCCGCCGGCCCGCGGGTGTGCGGCGCGGTTGCCGAACAGCATAGACAGAATGAAGTGCTACAGTTAGCACATGAGTTCGGTGGGTGTGCGTGAGCTGCGACAACGGGCCAGTGAACTCCTCCGGCGCGTTGAGGCCGGCGAGACGATTGAGATTACCGACCGCGGCAGGCCGGTAGCTCTACTCTCACCGATGCCGGGGGGCGGACCCTACGAGCAGATGCTGGCAAGCGGCGAGATCGAACGTGCCACTCTCGAATTCGATGATTTGCCCGAACCGCTCGACCTCGAACCCGGCGTGGAGCTGCCTTCGGTGACGCTGGCGCGCCTACGCGAGCACGAGCGGTAATGGCGCTCATCTACCTCGACTCGTCGGCCATCGTCAAACTCGTGGTGCGCGAGCCGGAATCGGACGCACTGCGCGACTATCTTCGTGGTCGGCGTCCTCGGGTGTCGAGCGCCTTGGTGCGCACGGAGGTCATGCGCGCTCTGCTCGACAAGGGCGATTCGGCGCGGAAAGCCGGGCGGCGGGCGCTTGCCGACCTGGACCTGGTTCGCGTGGAGAATCGCGTGCTGGATCTGGCTGGCCGGCTCCGGCCATTGCAGGTGCGCTCACTCGACGCCATTCACCTGGCGACGGCGCAGCGACTCGGCAGCGATCTTGGCAAATTGTGTACCTACGACGAACGGATGCGGGAGGCCGCCGAAGATCTCGGCATGGCGGTGATCGCCCCGGTGTAGCTCACGTTGGCGAGTTAGCCCACTTGAGCCCTTGCGGGCTGCCGGTGACGCAATTGATCCGTCGCCGACCCGCGAGTGTGCGGTTTGATCCGCCTTTCGCGCTCAGGACGTACCAAACCGCACACTCGACGGAGGGTTAGTCGATCGATCGACCCGTCGCCGCGGCATACCCCGCGCGGTAGCCGAACACCATTGCCGGGCCGATGGTTCCGCCGGCGCCGCCGTAGGCCCGCCCGGTCACCCCGGCCATCGCGTTGCCGGCGGCGAACAACCCCGGGATCGGCGCCCCGCTGACGTGCAGCACCCGGGCGTCGCGGTCGGTGCGCGGCCCGCCCTTGGTGCCCATCGCCCCGACCGACACCGGCACCGCGAAATACGGGGCGGTGTCGATGGGGCCCAACGTCTTGCCGTCATCACCCCAGTAGCCGTCGTAGGCGCTGGCGCCGCGGCCGAAGTCCGGATCGGTGCCCGCGGCGACGTTGCGATTCCATTCGGCCAGGGTGTGGGCCAGCCCGTACGGATCGATCCCGGTCTTGGCGCCCAACTCGGTGAGGTCGGTGGACATCGAAAACCAGTCCGGCACCGGCTCGCCGGGCGCCACCCCCAAAAATCCGTACCGCTTCAGGTGCAGCGCGTCGAACACGATCCACGCCGGATCGTTGACGTAGCCGTCGCGGGGATCCAGGTAGTGGAACGCGCCGGCCATCGAGTTGTAGTCGCACGCCTCGTTGACGAACCGCCGCCCGGCGCGGTTGACGATGACGCTGCGCGGGCGGGTGCGTTCCAGCCGCACACTGCGGCTGCGTTGCTGGCCGTCGATGGTGTCGCCGGGGATTTGCACGATCGGCACCCACCACGCTTCGCCCATAGTGGCCAGGTCGGCGCCGCAGGCCATCGCCATCCGCAACCCGTCACCGGTGTTGTTGGGCGGCGATACCGCGCCGTGCATCGGGCCGCGCAGGAACGCCTCGGTCAGCGCCGGATCCCATTCGAAGCCGCCGTTGGCCAGGATCACCCCGCGGCGCGCGTGCACCCGCGACACCGTGCCGTCGCGCTCGATCCGGACGCCGGTCACCGCGCCCTCGGTGGTGATGAGTTCGACGGCGCGGCAGCGGGTTTGCGGCACCACCCCCGCCTCGAGCAGGCCTTGCAGCAGGCCGGCGACCAACGCGGTGCCGGCCACGCAGAGCTCGCCGGAGCCGTCGTCGACGTCGGCGTGCAACCGGGCCCGGGTCTCGGCGTCGAACCCGACATTGGACCAGTCCGCGGGAAACGCGGTGATCCGCTCGGCCCACTCACCGAGCCGGCCCAGCGGGTAGGGCACCGGACTGTGCGAGCGGCCGCCGCCGGGCTGTCCGCCGGGCAGCTCCGGCTTGTAGTCGGGAAAACCGGTGGCGATCTCGAACCGCAGACCGCTGTGTGCCTCAACGAAGTCCAGCATCGACTCCCCGGTGCGCACGAACGTGTCGACCAGCGCGTCGTCCATCGCGCCGAACGACTGCGCCCGCAGATAGGCCAGCGCGTCGTCCACGCTGAGCGCGGTGTCCGGGGCGCGGTGGTGCGCGGGGATCCAGGCGATGCCCCCGGAGACCGCGGTGGTGCCGCCGACGGTCGCGGCCCGCTCGTAGAGCGCGACCGAGGCGCCGTGCGCGGCGGCCGTCAGGGCCGCGGTGAGGCCGGCACCGCCGCTGCCGCAGACGACGACATCGACTTCGTGGTCCCAAGAAGGCATAGGCTAGGTCCTCTCTGCGATCGCGATGCTCAGCTGAGAATCGCCGATAATTGCTTGGCGGCCTGCAGAACTGCGTCCTTGCCGCGTCGTACGACGTCTTCGCGGTGCGAGATCAGGTTGATGCAGGTCGGCGGCGACGGCGGGACCCGGTGCACCGGCACCGCCAGGCCGTAGGTGTTGGGTTCGATCTCGCCGTGGGTGATCACCCAGCCCTGCTGGCGGGCCCGGGCGACCAGGTCCCGTTCCTGCGGCTGCGGCGGCATGCTGGCCAGCAGGGCGACCCCGGCCGCGCCGCGGCTCAACGGGTGCCGACTGCCCTCATGGAAGGCCAGCTGATAGGCGACCTGGGTGGGGACGATGACGGCGACCGCCACCTGCTGATCGCCCTCGGCGACCAGCAGCGACACCGTGGTACCCAGCTCGTCGGCCAGGCCCTGCAGCGTCGGCAGGCTCAACTGACGCAGGTTGCGGTCGAAGGAGGCGCCGAGCACCGCCAGACCGGCGGCCGGGCGGTACCGGCCGTCGTCGCCCTTGGCCACGAACCGAAAGTCGGCCAACGTGGCCAGCAGCCGATACGCGATGGTCCGGTGCACCCCAACCTGGTCGGCGACCTGCTGCGCCGACAATCCCGCCGGTGCGGCCGCCACCGACTGCAGCGCCGCCAGCCCCCGCGCCAACGTCTGGGAACCGGTCATGGCGTGGGCAGATGCCTTGACATACGTCCCACCGAGAGTGATGCTCTATACATAGTGCACATCGATGTGCGATTTTAGCACACAAGATTAGTTCAATACGAGAGTGGCATTTCCGCTGTTGAGGCCAGAGAGGAACCCGGTGCCGGAGCACGAGAGCGTCTGGAGCGATCTGCAAGGGGTGGCATTCGAGCAGGGGTACCTCGACGCCCGCGGCGTGCGCACCCGGTACCTGCGCGCCGGCGACCCGGACAAGCCGGTGCTGTTGCTGCTGCACGGATCCGGCGGCCACGCCGAGGCCTACGTGCGCAACCTGGCCGCGCACGGCGAGCATTTCTGGACCTGGTCGATCGACATGCTGGGGCACGGCTACACCGACAAGCCGGGTCACCCGCTGGAGGTCGGCCACTACGTCGAGCACCTGATGACGGTGCTGGACGTCATCGGCGCGCAACGGGCGTGCGTGTCCGGGGAGTCGCTGGGCGGTTGGGTGGCCGCCCGCGCCGCCGTCGACCACCCGGACCGCATCGAGAAGTTGGTGCTCAACACCGCGGGGGGCTCGCAGGCCGACCCGGAAGTGATGCAGCGGATTATCACGCTGTCCATGGCGGCCGCGGAGAACCCGACCTGGGAGACCGTGCAGGCGCGGATCAAGTGGCTGATGGCGGACAAATCCAAGGACTACGACGACCTGGTCGCCAGCCGGCAACGGGTGTACCGGCAACCCGGATTCGTCGGCGCGATGAAAGACATTATGGCGCTGCAGGACCCGGACATCCGGGCCCGTAACCTGTTGGGCCCGGCCGAATACGGGGCGATCACCGCGCAGACCCTGGTGCTGTGGACCAGCGACGACCCGACCGCCGATGTGGCCGAGGGCCGTCGCATCGCCTCGATGATCCCCGGGGCGCGGTTCGAGGTGATGCCCGGCTGCGGGCACTGGCCGCAGTACGAGGACGCCGCGACGTTCGACCGGCTGCACCTCGACTTCCTGCTGGGACGCTGAGGATGTCCGCCAGCCAGGATTTCGACGTCGTCATCGTGGGCGCCGGCCCGGTCGGGCTGACGCTGGCGAATATCCTGGGTTTGCAGGGTGTCCGGACCGTGGTGCTCGAGGAGCGCGACAGTTTGATCGACTATCCGCGCGGGGTCGGCCTCGACGATGAGTCGCTGCGCACCTTCCAGGGCATCGGCCTGATCGACGGCGTACTGCCGCACACCGTCCCCAACCAGATCCTGCGGTTCGTCGACGCCAAACGCCGGCTGCTGGCCGAGATGGCGCCAGTTGGTGCCCCGTTCGGCTGGCCGCGCCGCAACGGGTTCGTCCAGCCGCTGGTCGACGCCGAATTACTGCGCGGCCTGGACCGTTTCGAGCACGTCGAGGTGCGTTGGGGCACCCCGATGACGTCCTGCACCGAATCCGCCGACGCGGTGACGGTGCAGTTGCCGGACGGAACCGCGCTGCAGGCCCGCTACGTCGTGGGCTGCGACGGCGGCCGCAGCACCACCCGGCGGCTGATGGGCGTCTCCTTCGACGGCACCACCTCCTCGACCCGCTGGCTGGTCGTCGACATCGCCACCGACCCGCTCGGCCACCCCAACAGCGAGGTCGGCGCCGACCCGCAGCGCCCCTACGCCTCGATCTCGATCGCGCACGGAATCCGGCGCTTCGAGTTCATGATTCACGCCGACGAGTCCGACGAGCAGGTGCAGCAGCCGGAGTTCCTGGCCCGCATGCTGGCGCCGCTGGTGCCTAACCCGGACCGGGTCGACGTGATCCGGCACCGGGTCTACACCCACCACTCCCGCATCGCCGGTGCCTTCCGGCGCGGACGACTGCTGTTGGCCGGCGACGCCGCCCACCTGATGCCGGTGTGGCAGGGCCAGGGATACAACAGCGGGATCCGCGACGCGGCGAACCTGGGCTGGAAACTGGCCGCGGTGGTCACCGGCCGGGCCGGGGAGGCGCTGCTGGACAGCTACGACGTCGAACGCCGCAAACACGCGCGGGCGATGATCGACCTGTCCACCCTGGTGGGGCGGGTCATTTCGCCGACCAACCGCCGGGTCGCCGCGGTCCGCGACCTCGCGATCCGCGCCGCCTCGGTGCTGCCCACCCTCAAACAGTATGTGCTGGAGATGCGGTTCAAACCGATGCCGCGCTACGAGCAGGGCGCGGTGGTGCACCCGCAGCCGCGACGCGGCGACTCGCCGGTGGGCACCTTGTTCATCCAGCCCCGCGTCGACACCCGCGACCGCGCGAACGTGCTGCTCGACGACGTGCTGGGCACCTGGTTCGCCGTGGTGTCCTGGAACAACAACCCGCGCCGCCTGCTCGGCGCCGACGCGTTTGCGCGCTGGAAGTCGTTGGGCGCGCGCTTCATCGAGCTGCGGCCGCGCACCCAGCTGCACTGGGCCGGACACGACGACCCCGATGTGGTGGTCGTCGGCGACGCCACCGGCGAGCTGAAAGCCTGGTTCGACGCCCACGCCGAGTCCGTGCTGTTCCTGCGACCCGACCGGTGCATCGCCGGCGCCGGGATCGCCCAGCTGGCCCCCGAGCTGAGCGCCGCGCTGCTGCACGCGCTGGTCCTGACCCCGGAAGGCGGTGAATCCCACGATGGCGCTAGCCCTGTGCTGTATGTCGCACAGCCCACTGCTGAATCTGCCGGGACCGTCGGCTGAGGTGCTCGACGACGTGAACGCCGCGCTGGGGCAGGCACGGGATTTCGTCGCCGCCTTCGACCCGGAGCTGGTCGTCACCTTCGCGCCCGATCACTACAACGGCTTCTTCTACAAGCTGATGCCGCCGTTTTGCATCGGCACCGGCGCCACCGGGATCGGTGACTACGGCACCCACGCCGGGCCGCTGGACGTGGCCGCCGACATCGCGGCCGAGTGCGCACAAGCCGTGCTGGACAACGATGTCGACGTCGCGATTTCGGCGGGCATGGACGTCGACCACGGCACCGTCCAGCCGTTGGAGAAGCTGCTCGGTACCGCCACCGCCCGCCCGGTGGTGCCGATCTTCCTCAACGCGGTCGCCGCGCCGCTCGGCCCGCTGCGGCGCGCCCGGGCGTTGGGCACCGCGGTGGGCACCTATCTGGCCGGCCTGGACAAGCGGGTGCTGCTGGTGGGCTCCGGGGGCCTGTCCCATGATCCGCCGATCCCGACCCGCGAGACCGCTGCCCCGGAGGTGCTGGAGCGCATCGTGGGCGGGCGACCGATGACCGCCGAGCAGCGCCTCGCCCGACAGACCGTGGTCATCGACGCCGCCCGGGACCTCGCCGCCGGGCGCAGTGCCCGCCAACCACTGAACCCGGCCTGGGATCAGCGATTTCTGTCCATCATCGACGGCGGACAGCTCGCCGACCTGGACGGCTGGTCCAACTCCTTCATCGCGCACCAGGGCGGCGGCTCCGCGCACGAAATCCGCGGCTGGGTGGCCGCTTTCGCCGCGCTGGCGGCCAGCGGCGGTTACCGGACGGTGCTGCGCTACTACCGGCCGGCGGCCGAGCTGATCGCCGGCTTCGCGGTGCGAACGGCGGTGCCGGCATGACGGGCGAGCACGCGGTCGACGTGGTGGTGGTCGGCTCCGGCGGCGGCGGCATGACCGCCGCGCTGGCCGCGCACGCCGCCGGGCTGGACACCTTGGTGATCGAAAAGGCCGCCCAGTTCGGGGGTTCCACCGCCCTGTCCGGCGGCGGCATCTGGGTGCCGGGGGCGCCGGCGCAGCGCCGCGAAGGCTACCGCCCAGACCCCGACGACGTGGTGGCCTACCTGCGCCAGATCACCGGCGGCCTGGTCAGCGACGCGCGGCTGCAGCAATACGTGGACGCCGCGCCGGCGATGATGGAGTTCCTCGAGCAGCTCAGCGACTGGTTCGAGTTCGTCTGGAAACCGGGCTACGCCGACTACTACCCGGAAGTCCCCGGGGGATCCGCGCTGGGCAGCACCATCAACGTGCCCGCCATCGACCTGCGCACCCTCGGCGCGGAAGAACAGCACCTGCTGGCGCCGTTGGCGCTGGCGCCGAAGGGGATCTGGCTGGGGCCCAAAGACCTTCGGTTGTTCTACCAGATCCGGCAATCCTGGTGGGGCAAAGCGGTGCTGGTCAAGCTGCTGTGGCGGATGTTTCGGGCCCGGGTGTTCGGGGACCGGATGGCCGCGATCGGCCAGTCGCTGGCGGCGCGACTGCGGCTGGCGATGCTCGACCGCGGCATCCCGCTGTGGCTGAACACCCCGATGGCCGAACTGCTGACCGCCGACGACGGGTCCGTCACCGGCGCGGTGGTCGAGCGCGACGGCGCGCCACTGCAGATCCGCGCGCGACGCGGCGTCATCCTGGCCAGCGGCGGCTTCGACCACGACCTGGCCTGGCGCCGGCAGCACCAGCCGGTGCTGGAACAGGATTGGAGCTTCGGCAACCCGGCGGCCACCGGCGACGGGATCCGGGCCGGCGAAAAGGTCGGCGGCTCGGTGGAGCTGCTCGACGAGGCGTGGTGGTTCCCGGCCATCTGCTGGCCGGACGGCCGGCTGCAGTTCATGCTCAACGAGCGGATGATGCCGTCGCAGTTCATCGTCAACGGCGCGGGCAAACGGTTCATCAACGAAGCCTGCCCGTACATGGACTTCGCCCACGCCATGATCGAGGGGCAACGGTCCGGGGTGACCCACATCCCGTGCTGGCTGATCACCGACCACCGGTCGTTCAACCGCTACGTGGTGGCCGGGCACCTGCCGCTGCCGAAGATCCCGGGTGCCCCGGTGCCCACCGGGCGCAAGCTCCCAGCCGCGTGGCTGGAGTCCGGGGTGGTGAAAGCCGGGAGGTCGATGGCTGAGTTGGCCGACCAGATCGACGTGCCGCCAGCCGAACTGGAGCGCACCGCTGCGCGGTTCAACGAGCTGGCGCGCGGCGGCCACGACGACGATTTCGGTCGCGGCGACAGCGCCTACGACAACTACTACGGCGACCCGACCCTGCCCAACCCCAATCTGCATCCGCTGGGCAAGCCGCCGTACTACGCCTTCCAGATCATCCTCGGCGATCTGGGCACCTCCGGCGGGTTGCGCACCGACGAATGCGCCCGGGTGCTGCGCGCCGACGACACCGTGATTCCCGGGCTGTACGCGGTGGGCAACGTGTCGGCCCCGGTGATGGGGCGCAGCTACGCCGGCGCCGGCGCCACCATCGGGCCGGCCATGACCTTCGGCTATGTGGCGGCCAAGCACCTCGCCGACACCGTTACTGATCCGACTCGCGAAATTTCTATGGGAGGTAACCAGTGAAGATTTCACTTTTCTACGAGTTCGCGCTACCGCGTCCGTGGGCGCCCGACGACGAGCGCGAAATGATGCAGGACTGTCTGGACGAGGTGGAAGCGGCCGACAAGGCGGGCTTTTCCACCGTCTGGCTCACCGAGCACCATTTCCTGGAGGAGTACTGCCACTCCACCGCCCCCGAGATCTTCCTGGCCGCGGCCAGCCAGCGCACCAAGAACATTCGGCTGGGCTTCGGCATCATGCACCTGCCGCCCGTCGTCAACCACCCAGCCCGGGTCGCCGAACGCATCGCCACCCTGGACCTGCTCTCCAACGGCCGGGTCGAATTCGGCACCGGCGAATCCTCCTCGGTCGGTGAGCTCGGCGGGTTCGGCATCGACCCCGCCGACAAGCGCGCCCAGTGGGAGGAGGCGCTGGAGGTGTCGATTCGCTGCATGGTGGAGGAGCCGTTCACCGGTTTTGACGGTGCGCACGTCCAGATGCCGGCCCGCAACGTCGTCCCCAAACCGCTGCAGAAACCGCACCCCCCGGTGTGGGTGGCCTGCACCCGACCGTCCTCGGTGCAGATGGCCGCCCAAAAAGCCATTGGCGCACTGAGCTTCGCCTACACCGGTCCGGGACCACTGACCGAGCGGGTGAACGGCTACTACAAGGAGTTCGAGGAAAGCGGTGTTCCGGTGACCCCGCAGATCAACCCGAATATTCTGGCGATCGGCGGCGATCTGTCGATGATGGTCGCGCCCACCGATGAGCAGGCGCTGCAGCGGCTGGGCCAGGGCGGCGGCTTCTTCTCGTTCGGGATCATGCACTACTACATGACCGGGGTGCACACACCCGGACGCACCGGGGTGTGGGAACGCTACCTCGAGGAGGTCGCCAAGGATCCGACGCTGGCCTACGGCCCCGGCCGCGGCGCGATCGGCTCGCCGGCCACCGTGCGGGAGTTCCTGCGCGGCTACGAGGAGAGCGGGGTCGACGAGATCATCCTGCTGCTCAACCCACGCAGCCACGAAGGCACCATGGAGTCCATCGAGTTGATGGGCAAGGAAGTGCTGCCGGAGTTCATCGAGCGCGACGCGAAAGCGGTGGCCGACAAGGCGAAACGGCTGGCGCCGGTGATCGAGAAGGTGGAGGCGCGCCGCCCGCGATCGTCGGCGCCGGCCTTCGATGAAAGCTACTCGTTCGGCGGGCTGCCCACCGGCCGGGGTGGGAAGTTCACCGCCAGCGAGATTCCCGAGGCGATGGCGGAGATGAACGAGGGACGCGTGCAGGCGGCGCAACGCGAGAAGGAGCAGCGGGGCTGACCCGGGGAGCCGACTAGCCATGGGCCAAATCGACCGGTTGTGGCGGTACGACGGGCGCCGCGCGGTGGTGACCGGGTGCGCGTCGGGGATCGGCGCGCAGCTGGTGCGCCAGCTCACCGAATTGGGCGCGCACGTGGTCGGGTTGGATCGGTGCGCCCCGGACGTCGAGCTCGCCGAGTTCCACCACATCGACCTGGCCGACACCAACTCGATCGACCGCGCCGCGGCCGCGCTGGGCGGCCCGGTCGATGCCCTGTTCAACGTCGCCGGGGTGTCCTCCGGAATCGGTGACCCGCTGCTGGTCGTCACCGTCAACTTCCTTGGCCTGCGCCAGTTCACCGAAGCGGTGCTGCCGGTGATGCCGGCCGGGTCTTCGGTGGTGAGCGTGTCGTCGCTGGCGGCGGCCGGCTACCGCGAGCACCAACAGCTGGTGGCCGGGCTGCTGCACACGCAGACCCTGGCCGACGGTGTCGCGTGGTGTCAGCAGCATCCCGAGGCGCTCGCCGACGGGGGCTACCGGTTGTCCAAGGAGGCGATCATCCTGTACACCATGGCCAGTGCGGCACCGCTGGGCGCCCGGGGGATCCGAATCAACTGCACCGGGCCGGGCGTCACCGACACCCCGATCCTCGACCAGCTGCGGTCCGCCTACGGGCAGCGGTTCCTCGACGACATCGACAAACCCCTGGGCCGGGCCGCCGAGCCCGCCGAGCAGGCCGCCGTGCTGGCATTTCTGAACAGCGGTGCCGCCAGCTACATCTCGGGTCAGGTGGTGTGGGTCGACGGCGGCAACCTGGGCGCGGTCACCGCCCGCGAGCTGGGGCGGGCGCCGTGGCCAGCCTGACCGATTTTCGGCGTGTCGCCAAAGATGTGCGCAACTGGGGGCGGTGGGGGCAGGCCGACGAACTCGGCACGCTGAACTTCATCACCGCGGACAAGGTCGCGCAGGCCGCGAGCCTGGTCCGACACGGCAAGGTGTTTCCGCTCGGGGTGGACTTCGGCTCGTCGGGTCCGCAGGGCGCCTTCCAGTTCCGGCACAACCCGATGCACGTGATGACCGTGGACGGCGGCGACGTCAACACGCTGGCCCGTTACGGCCCGGAGTGGGCCCGCAACTCGGTGGCCCAACAGCTCAGCGAATTCTTCGTGGACAACCCGTTTCGGTTCAACGACGACATGATCATCATGTCGCTGCAGGCCGCCACTCAATGGGACGCGCTGTCGCACGTGTACTACGACGACCAGCTGTACAACGGTTTCCCGGCCAGCTCGGTGACCAGCCTGGGCGCCTACCACTGCGGCATCGACAAGGTGGACGGCAAGGGGATCACCTCGCGCGGGGTGCTGCTGGATGTGGTGCGACATCGCGGCGCGGACCTGTTCGTGGAACACGGCACCCCGATCACCCCCGAGGAGCTCGACGACATCGCCCGGGCGCAGGGCGTGACGATCGGCCGCGGCGACATCGTGCTGATCCGAACCGGCTGGTGGGCACGGTTTTTGCGCACCGGCGACGGAGCCGAGCCGGGGGCGGGCTTGGATTGGCGGTGCGCCGCCTGGCTACACGACCACGACATCGCCGCCATCGCCGCCGATAACCTCATGGTCGAAGACCCCATCTCCGGGGTCGACGGCACCTTCTTGCCGATGCACATGCTGTGCCTGCGCGACATGGGTTTGATGCTCGGCGAATTCTGGGACCTCACCGCGCTGGCCGCCGACTGCGCCGCCGACGGAGTCTACGAGTTTCAGCTGGTGGCCCCGCCGCTGCGCGTCGTCGGCGCGGTCGGGTCCCCGGTCAATCCCATTGCCATCAAGTGAGGAAGAGCGTGATGACTGAACAAACCGGACCGCTGGTGGTCGCCCTCGGCGGCACCTTGCGGGCAGATTCGTCCACCGAACGGGCGCTGCGGCATTGCCTGGACGCCGTCGAGCGGCGCGGCGGGCGCACGCAGCTGTTCTGCGGAGAAGACATCGAGCTGCCGATGTACAACCCGCATGAGCCGGCGCGCACCCCGCGCGCGACCCGGTTGATCGACGCGCTGCGGCAGGCCGACGCCGTCGTCGTCGGCTCACCCGGATACCACGGCGCGATCTCCGGACTGGTCAAGAACGCGTTGGACTACATCGAAGACATGCGCGAGGACTCCCGCGTCTACCTGGACAACAAGCCGTGGGGCTGCATCAGCTGCGCCTACGGCTGGCAGGCCGCGGTGGGCACCCTGGGTCAGCTGCGGGTCATCGGGCACGCGCTGCGGGCCTGGCCCACACCGCTTGGGGTGGCGATCAACTCGGCGGACCGCGTCTGGGATCCCGCCGGGGAACTCATCGACACCACGGTCAGCGACCAGCTGGACCTGCTGGCCAACCAGGTGCTGACCTTTGCCCGCTCGCACCGCGTGACGGCCTAGGCGGATCGGATGGATCGCCGCACCATTGACGTCGACGGCCTGACCACCAGCTACTTGGAGGCCGGCCGCGGTGATCCGGTGGTGCTGTTGCACGGCGGGGAGTTCGGCGCCAGCGCCGAACTGGGCTGGGAGCACACCATCGCGGCGTTGGCCGAGCACTACCGGGTGCTGGCCCCGGACCTGTTGGGTTTCGGCCAGTCGGCCAAGGTCATCGACTTCACCGACGGCCGCGGCATGCGGATCCGGCATGTCGCCCGGTTCTGCGCGGCGCTGGGCGTCGAGGCGGCGCATTTCGTCGGCAATTCGATGGGGGCGATCATGCTGCTGGTCGACACCACATCCGACGCGCCGCGGCTGCCGGTGCGCAATATGGTGACCATCTGCGGCGGCGGGGAGATTCAGCGCAACCGGTACATGGAGGCGCTCTACGACTATGACGCCACGCTGCCCGCGATGCGGCGCATCGTCGAGGCGCTGTTTTATGACCCGGCCTATCCCGCCGACGAAGAGTATGTGCGGCGCCGCTACCAGTCCAGCGTCGCGCCCGGGGCGTGGGAGGCGGTGGCCGCGGCGCGGTTTCGTCGGCCCGGCGCGGAGCCGCCCGCTGCTGCGTCGAGTCAGCGGGCCTACCACCGCATCTCGGCGCCGACCCTGGTGATCGAGGGCGGCGGCGACAAGCTGTTGCCGGTGGGGTGGGCCAAGCAGATCGCCGACCAGATCCCGGGTGCGCGCTCGGCGGTGATCGACGCCGCCGGGCACTGCCCGCAGATCGAACAGCCGGCCGTGGTCAACGAATTGCTGCTGGATTTCCTGTCTTCGCGTTGACGCGTCTCGCGTTGACTCTGCGCTGAGGGCGGAGCCTTCTCGCACTTTTGCGCCTTACACGCAGAGTCAACGCGGCTCCCACCTACATCTGGGCCCAGACGATCTTGGTTTGCAGGTAGGTGTCGATGCCGGCCTTGCCGGATTCGTAGCCCCAGCCGGACTGCTTGTAGCCACCGAACGGCATGGAGTGGTCGAACTGCATCTGGCAGTTCAGCCCCACCGTGCCGGCCTTGAGCCGCTTGGCCAACCGGTGCGCGCGGCCCAGGTCCTTGGTCCAGGCGGTGGCGGCCAACCCGTAGGTGCTGTTGTTGGCCAACGCGATCGCCTCGTCCTCGTCGTCGAACGGCAGAATCGTGACGACCGGACCGAAGATCTCCTCCTGGAACAGCCGGCTGGAATCGGGGTCGACGTTGGTGACCACGGTCGGGTGCACGAAGTACCCCTTGCGGTCCAGCCGGTGGCCGCCGGTGACCAGCTCGACGCCGTCGGCGCGGCCCTGCTCGAGGTAGCCCAACACCCGGGTCAGCTGCTTTTGGCTGATCAGCGGGCCGATCATGGCGCCCTCGTCGGTGGGGCCGCCGAGCAACATGTTGTTGGCCATGTTGGCGATGCCTTCCACCACCCGCTCGTAGACGCCGCGTTGGGCGAAGATCCGCGAGCCGCACACACAGGCCTGCCCGGAGTGGATGAAGGTGCCGAACGACGCCATCGGGATGGACAGGTCCAGGTCGGCATCGTCGAAGATCAGCACCGGGGACTTGCCGCCGAGTTCCAGGGTGACCTTGTTGAGGTTGCTGGCGGCCGAGGCGTGCACGATCTCCCGGCCGACCTCGGTCGATCCGGTGAAGGCCACCTTCTCCACGTCGGGGTGCGCGGTGATCGCCGCGCCCGCGGTGTGCCCGTAGCCCAGCAGCAGGTTGACCACGCCCTCGGGCACGCCGGCCTCGGCCAGGATCCGGTCCAGCACCAGCGCCGACAGCGGGGTCTCCTCGGCGGGTTTGACCACGCTGCTGCAGCCCGCCGCCAGCGACGGCGCCAGCTTGGCGCAGAAGTTGAACACCGGCCCGTTCCACGGGAAGATCAGCCCCACCACGCCGTAGGGCTCGCGCAGCGTGTAGACGTGCTGGTGCGACTCGATGCCGGACAGGCCGCCGGTGTTCACGTCCCGGGCGATGCCGTCGATCTTGGTGCACCAGCCGGCGTAGTAGCGGAACCACTCCGAGCCGACCTTGGTGATGATCTCGGCCTGGGCCGGGGGGATGCCGGCGTTAACCGATTCGAGTTCGGCGAGCACGGCCGCGTTCTCGTCGATCAGATCGGCGATGCGCCACAGCACCTTCGCCCGGTCGTAGTCGGCCATGCCCGACCACACGCCCGATTCGGCGGTCGCCTTCGCGCGCGCCACCGCGTCGTCGACGGCCTCGGGTCCGCAGTCGGTGAACTCGGTGAGCTGTTCCTCGGTGGCGGGGTCGATGATCGGAATCACGTCACCGGTGCCGGGGACCTTGCGAATCTCCTCCAACACATCCTGCACCGCAGTCATAGAAATCCCCTTCTCGCATTACGGAAACGTCATTCGCATGCGTAGGTTATGCGCTTAACCATCCGATGTCTAGGGTCGCGGGGCTAACGGGCTACGCGGAGGCGCGCACGATCAGGCGCGCGATGTCGGCGGGCTGCGGTTCGGAGGGCGCCGGATAGCCGAGTGCGGTCAACACGGCCGCGATGGCAGCGTCGGCCACCGCGATGGGGTTGAACTCCACCGTGGTCAGCGGTGGTGAGCTGATGGCACCCATGGGGTGGGCGTCGACGCCCATCACGGCAAGATCATCGGGACAGGTCAGGCCCGCTTCGCGGATGCCGTACAGGATCAGATAGGCGACTTCGTCGCTTTGCGCGCACACCGCGGTGACGCCGTCGGCGTGCCAGCGCGCCACCGCCTCGGCGGCATTGTTCATGGTGACGGTGGCCACGCTGATGGCGGGAAGGTTGTGGGTCTGCGCCGCCCGGGTGACCCCCGTGAGCCAAAAGTCGCCCAGGGCACGCCATTTGGCGAAGCCGGTGTAGGCGAACGCGATCTTGCGATGTCCACGTGAGATCAGGTGCTCGACGCGCAGTGCGCCGACCGACAAGTGGGGTTCTCCCAGGGCGGGCAGCGTCCCGATCTCGACGTGGGCCACTTGCGCGGCGCTGACCGCGCGCTGGGCGCCCCTGGTCAACGGAAACAAACTGGTGACGGCGATCGGGTCAAGATGCTCGATCGCATCGATGACGTGCTGATCGTCCTCGGTCTCGAAGATCTGCACTTGCAGCAAACCCCGGCGGGACAGTTCCGTGGTCATCAGACTGCCGGCCTGCATCGGCATGTCGCCGACCGCCACCCGCGGCACCACGTAGAGCACCACGCCGCTCTTGCCGCGGGCGAGGTTACGGGCGGCGGCGTTGGGCCGGTAGCCGAGTTGCTCGGCGGCGCGGTAGACCGCCTCCCGGGTGCTCGACGAGATCCGCCGGCCGGCGGAATTGTTCAACACATAGCTGACCGTTGCGGTCGACACACGCGCGAGTCGGGCGACGTCGGCGTGGGTGGGCCGGGTGGCCTTCGCCGTGCTCGATGCCTGACTCTCCGGGTCGGCCATGCCTCATCGTGGCACGGGACCACCGGCCACCGGCGCATCGCCCCGGCGGTTAGAAGCTCCCGCAGTTGGGCGTGGTGGGCAGGCCGGCGAATCGGTCGGCGATCCATTGCAGTGCCAGCGGCGCGTCGACAACCATGGGCAGGGCGTGGTTGATGGCCAGCTTGTTGAGCAGCGGAGGTTCTTCGTTGGTGTTGAACTGGACGTCAGCGCCGAGCGCGCACCAGTCCCACCCGAGTTGCACCACCGCGGTGTAGGGGACCAGCGGGTCGTAGCGGTTGCCATTGATCAGGGCCGGGCCGGTCGGCTTGAGTCTCCCGACGCGTTGCTCGTCGAACATGGACGTGAACGGTTCTCGGGTGATCAGCGCGGTGGGGTCGTCGGCGAAGTAGCGGCGGACATGGCGGAACATGAAGTTGATGAGTGTCTCACCGACGCACTGGTTTTGCGTCTTCGCGATGAGGTCTTCGCCGTCGGGGGTCAGCCCGGCATGGATGGCATCGGCGTGTTCGGGGTAGGCGGCGAGCAAACCGTTGAGCACGTAGCCGTTGAGTCCGGCCAGGATACTGCCGTCGGAGTAGTCGAGCGTCTCTTTGACGTCGGCCACCGGCGCCCCGGAATAGGTGCCCACAATCGGCAGTTCCGGCGCGTAGCTGGAGGCCAGTTCGGCGGCCGCGGCGACCGCCCCACCGCCTTGTGAGTAGCCGTAAAGCGCCAGGGGGCCTTGGGGGCTCAGTCCGGTATCGGGCAGGCGGTAGGCCGCGCGGGCGGCGTCGAGCACCGCGTGTGCTTCGGCGACGCGGTTGACGAAGGTGTGCACGCCGGGGGTGCCCAGCGCCTGGTAATCGGTGACGACCACCGCCCAGCCGCGCTGCAGCATCCGCTGGACGAACAGCAGTTCATAGCCCAGCATGAAGTCCAGCGGACGGGAGTGATACACGTAGACGTTGAACAACCGCGACGGCGCGCACTGGTCGCCTTGTCCCTGGGTGCCCACCCCGAATGCGATCAACGGCCGGGCGCCGGGGCCCTCCCAGGGCTTGGTGGGCTGAAAGTAAGTGCCGGTCACCGCAACCGGGTGCTCACGCATATCGGTGCTGCGGTACATGATCCGCGTCGCCGCCCCCGGAAAGGCATCCGGAAAGTCGTTGCCCACCGCGATGGGCGACGGCTCGGTGCGGATCACGTCGCCAGGGGCCCCGGCGGGAAGGGGCTCCGGCGGCAGGTAGAAGTCGCCGTGATATCCGTTGTCGGCGTTGGCCAGAGCGCCCGACGCGAGTATTGGCGCCCACAACATCATCGTGGCGAGCACCCAAGCCAGGCGCCCGGCTTGAGGAGAAACGCGGCGTGACCGAACGAGGTGAGTCACCGTTGACCCCCAGCTAGGAAAGGCTTCGTCACCTAAAATGGACGAAGCGGTCGGTATACGTGACATCGTTCTTGACCGCCCGGCGTACGTCAACAGTGACGGAGTGTGAATTTAAAGTGACGGCTGAAGGTGAATCCCTCACGGGCCAACTCGTGGCGCGCAATGTGCGTCGATACCGTCAGGAGCGCCGCATGTCGCTGGGCGAACTGGCGCGGCGGTCGGCGTTATCGAAGCAGACATTGTCGAAAATTGAGCAGGGGCTGGGAAATCCGACGGTCGAGACGCTGGCACAGATCGGTGCCGCCCTCGACATCCCGGCGCGCCGGCTGCTGACCGAATGGGGGACCCCGGTGTTCGTGCAGCGCGCCGACGCCGCGGCGCGCGCACGCCCCGAGCGCGTCCTTGATGAGGTGTACGGGACCGGGTATGTGCGCACCCTGATCCTGCGCCTAACCCGCGATGCGAAACCGGGCGATCCGCCCGAGCCGGGGTCTCCGGGTACCTTGCATCATCTCTACATCATCAGTGGCAAATTGCGGACCGGGCCGTTGATCGACCCGGTCACCGTCTCGGCCGGCGACTTCGTTCGTTTCCCCGGTGACGTGCCCTACCGTCACGACTGCCTCAGCGAGCAGGTGGTCGCGCACCTGGTCATCACGGTGCCGCAGCTGCACCAGTTCGAGGCTTTTCCGCGCTGACCCCGCGGCCCGATGATGCCGTCGGCCGACGCCGCGGCCAGTCGATAACTTAAATCAGTTGCTTGACTGAACGAGGGCTCAGCGGGTTGAGTCGAACTGCCGCGTCGGGCGGTGTGGACATGGAAGGGCGTCGATGGTCAACGAGCTAGCGGGCAAGGTCGCAATCATCACCGGCAGTGCGTCGGGGATCGGCCGGGGCTTGGCCGAACGGTTTGTCGCCGAGGGAGCCCGAGTGGTGATCGCCGACGTCGACCGCGAGCGCGGCGCCGAGCTGGCCGCTCAGCTGGGCGACGCGGCGACGTTCCAGGTCACCGATGTCGCCGATCCCGCACAGCTGGGCGCCCTGGTCGACACCGCCGTGCAGCGGTTCGGCGGGCTGCACGTCATGGTCAACAACGCCGGGGTCTCGGGCACCATGCACCGGCGGTTCCTCGACGACGACCTGGCCGACTTCCACCGCGTCATGTCGGTCAACGTGCTCGGCGTGATGGCCGGCACCCGCGATGCGGCCCGGTACATGGCCACACACGGCGGTGGGTCGATCATCAACCTCACCTCGATCGGCGGGATCCAGGCCGGTGGCGGGGTGATGAGCTACCGGGCCTCCAAGGCGGCGGTCATCCAGTTCACCAAGTCCGCGGCCATCGAATTGGCCTACTACGACATTCGGGTCAACGCCATCGCCCCGGGCAACATCCCCACCCCGATCCTGGCGTCCTCGGCGACGAACATGGACCACGAGGCGGTCGCCCGCTACGAAGCCGCGATCCGCGAGACGATGCGCGCCGACCGGCCGCTGCAGCGGGAGGGCACCCCCGATGACGTCGCCGAGGCCGCCCTGTATTTCGCCGGGGACCGCTCCCGGTATGTCACCGGCACGGTGCTGCCGGTCGACGGCGGGACCGTCGCGGGCAAGGCGATCCGCCGCAAAAGCGCCAAGAATTAAATCAATCACTTGACTTAACCCGGTGGGGGGCGTTGACTGGGCAGGTGACCACCGCGAGCAAGGACGCGCGCACCGAACGGGCCACCGCCACGCGGGAGGCCATCCTGGCCGCCGCCGAGCGGCTCTACGCCGAGCACGGCGTCTTCGCGGTGTCCAACCGGCAGGTCAGCGAGGCCGCCGGCCAGGGCAACAATGCGGCGGTCGGCTACCACTTCGGCACCAAGACCGACCTGGTGCGGGCGATCGAACACAAACATCGGGTGCCCATCGAGCGGCTGCGGGAGCAGATGGTCGCCGCGACCGGAAGCTCAACCCAGATGCGGGATTGGGTGGCGTGCCTGGTGCGCCCGCTCACCGATCACCTCGCGCAGCTGGGCAACCCCACCTGGTACGCGCGGTTCGCCGCGCAGGTGATGGCCGACCCCGCCTACCACGACATCGTGGTCAAGGACGCGCTGAGCTCGCCGTCGCTGGTCGAGGTGATCACCCGGATCGATCGCTGTCTGCCGGAGCTGCCCGCCGAGATCCGCTCGGCGCGCAACGCCATGGGCCGCAACCTGTTAATGCACACCTGCGCCGACTGGGAACGCGCGCTGGCGGCCGGCGGTTCGGCGCGCAAAACCAATTGGCAGATCGCGGGCTCCAACCTCATTGACGCGATCGTCGGGCTGTGGCTGGCGCCGGTCACCCCGGAGCCGAAGCGAGGCCGCCGATGAAAGTCACTGTCAATCAAGACGTGTGCGCCTCGTCGGGGAACTGCGTGATGCACGCGCCGGAGGTGTTCGACCAACGCGACGAGGACGGGGTCGTCGTGCTGCTCACCGAGGACCCCTCGGCCGAATTCGCCGACCAGGTCCGCCGCGCCGAAGCGGGCTGCCCCACCCGAGCCATCCACATCGAGGAGTGAGAGTGTCCGACACGCTGACCGACACCGCGGCCGAGGCCGCCGCCGCAATCCCGGACTACCCGATGGAGCGGGCGTCGGCGTGCCCGTTCGCCCCGCCGCCGGGGGTGATGGCGTTGGCCGCCGACAAACCGCTGAGCCGGGTGCGGATCTGGGACGGATCGACCCCGTGGCTGATCACCGGCTACGAGGCGGCGCGGACGCTGTTCGGCGACCCGCGGGTCAGTGTCGACGACCGCCGCGACGGCTTCCCGCACTGGAACGAGGGCATGCTGGCCACGGTGGACAAGCGTCCCCGGTCGGTGTTCACCGCCGACGGCGCCGAGCACATCCGGTTTCGGCGGATGTTGTCGCGCCCGTTGACGTCTCGCCGGGTCGAGGCCATGCGACCGGCGATCCAGCAGATCATCGACGAGCATCTCGACGCGATCCTGGCCGGTCCGCAGCCCGCCGAGCTGGTCACCGCGCTGGCGCTGCCCATCCCGTCGCTGGTGATCAGCGAACTGCTCGGGGTGCCCTACGAAGACCACGGCTTCTTCCAGGAGCACGCCACCATGGGGGTGTCCCGGTACGCGACGGCCAAGGACACCGCCGCCGGTGCCACCGAGCTGTCGAAGTATCTGATCCGGCTGCTGGAGGCCCGGATGGCCGAGCCCACCGAGGACATGGTGTCGGATCTGGGGGAGCGGGTGAAATCCGGCGAGCTCAGCCTGAAGGAGGCCACCCAGCTGGGCACCGGGATGCTGATCGCCGGCCACGAAACCACCGCGAACATGATCGGTTTGGGCATCCTCGCGCTACTGCAAGAACCCGAGAAGCTGGCCGTGATCCGCGACAGCGACGACGAGACGGTGATCGCCAACGCGGTCGAGGAACTACTGCGCTACCTGTCGATCATCCAAAACGGTCAGCGCCGGGTCGCCGCGGAGGACATCGAGATCGGCGGGGAAGTGATCCGCGCCGGCGAGGGCATCATCATCGACCTGGCGCCGGCGAACTGGGATCCCGCGGAGTTCCCGGAGCCCGAGGTGCTCGACCTGAACCGGCCCGCCCGCCAGCACCTCGCGTTCGGTTTCGGTCCGCACCAGTGCGTCGGCCAGCAGCTGGCCCGGGTCGAGCTGCAGATGGTCTTCCACACCCTGTTCCGGCGGATCCCCACGCTGAAACTCGCCGTCCCATTCGAGGAAATCCCGTTCAAAAACGACCGGCTCGCCTACGGCGTCTACGAACTACCGGTCACCTGGTAACCAACAGCCCACGGAGTCAACGATGACCAGTCAATCCAGCACCTTGCTCTACCCGCCGGAAGGTTACGGCGCACCGAAAGACCGGCGCGGCCACGCCGGGGTCGATGTCGGCCTGCCGGCCGGCACCGAGGTGTTCTCCGCCGACAACCACATCTCGATCGCCGACGACATCTTCTACCAACGCTTCCCCGACGACCTCAAGGACAAGGCGCCGCGGATCTGGTACGAAGACGGCGCCTACATGGTCGGCCGCAAGGGACAGTCGTTTCTGCCCGGCGATTTTTCCGCGGTGTTGATGCAATACGACGACCTCGCCGGGGCGGCCAGCAAGAATATCGAGGCACGCATCCGCGAACTGCACGAGGATGGCGTCGATAGGGAGCTGGCGTTTCCGAACGCGGTGCTCGCCTTGTTTCATTTCCCGGATAAAGAGCTGCGGGAACGGGTCTTTCGCATTTACAACGAGTACATGGCCGAGCTGCAGGAGCGCTCGGGCGGTCACTTCTACGGCGTCGGCCTGATCAACTGGTGGGATCCGGCCGGGACGCGACGCACCCTCGACGAGCTGAAGTCGCTGGGCCTGAAGACCTTCCTGCTGCCGCTGAACCCGGGGAAAGATGACGACGGCAACATCATCGACTTCGGCAGCGCCGCGATGGACCCGGTGTGGGACGAGATCGAACAGGCCGGTCTGCCGATCACCCACCACATCGGCGAAACCCCGCCGAAAACCCCGTGCGAGGTCAACAGCGTCGTGGTCGGGATGATGGTCAACGTCGACTCGTTTCGCGAACAGTTCGCCAAGTACATCTTCTCCGGCATCTTGGACCGCCATCCCGGGCTGCGGGTCGGCTGGTTCGAGGGCGGCATCGCCTGGGTGCCCACGGCGTTGCAGGACGCCGAGCATCTGCTGGCGTCGTATAAGCACATGTTCAGCCACCAGCTGGCCCACGACATCCGCTACTACTGGAACACCCACATGAGCGCCTCGTTCATGGTGGATCCGTTGGGGCTGCGGCTGATTGACCAAATCGGAGTCGACAAGGTGTTCTGGTCGTCGGATTATCCGCACAATGAGAGCACGTTCGGCTACTCGGAGAAGTCGCTGGCCGCGGTGGTGGCCGCGGTGGGCCCGGACAACGCCGTCAAGATCGTCAACCGCAACATCACCGAGTTCTTGGGTGTGTAGATGACGACATTCGCATCGCCGGCGGTGTCCGGCCTCAAGATCCCCGACCGCCCGGACCTGACCCGGATGCGCGCCGAAACGGGGGCGCGGCTGCGCTCAGCGATGGCCGAGCGCGGGCTGGACGCGTTGATCCTGCTCGGCAACAACAACGTGGTGTACGCGACCGGGGCCAGCTGGCCGCTGGGCGACGCCGGGTTGTCCTATGTCGAGCGGCCGGTGGCGGTGGTGCTCGCCGAGGATCCGCACCCGCACCTGTTCCTGCCGTTCCGGGAGGGCGCCGCCTCCGAGACGGGCATTCCGGCCGACCATCTGCACGGCGCGGTCTACCTGGAGTTCGACGAAGGCGTGGAGAACTTCGCGGCGACGTTGGCCGAGCTGATCCCGGCCGGCAAGGCGGTGGCGGTCGACGAATTCACCGGGGCGATGCGCCGGGCGCAGCAGCGCCTGTTTCCCGGGGGCCGGCCCGCCGACGCCGCCCAGGTGATCGGCGCCGCCAAGTTGGTGAAAACCGTTGACGAACTGGCCTGTATCCGCACCGCCTGCCGGATCACCGATGCGGCCATGGTCGACGTGCAGGCCGCGTTGGCCCCGGGCATCCGCCAGGTCGATCTGTCGGCCAGTTTCATGCGCCGCGCATTCGAGCTGGGCGCGATGGCCAGCATGCTCGAACCGATTTGGCAGGTGATGCCGCAGCGCAAGGCCGACGGGGTGTGGACCACGCACGGCGATTTGGCGTTGCCGCTGCTGTCCACCGAGCGGGAGCTGGTGGCCGGGGACGTGTTGTGGACCGACGTGTCCATCACCTATCAGGGCTATTGTTCGGATTTCGGCCGCACCTGGGTGGTGGGCGCCGACCCGACCCCGCGCCAGCAGGCCCAGTTTCAGCAGTGGCGCGACATCATGGCCGCGGTGCTCGAGGTGACCCGGGCCGGCGCCACGGCGGCCGACCTGGGCCGGGCGGCGACCAAGGCCAACGGCGGCACCCAGCCCTGGCTGCCGCACTTCTACCTGGGGCACGGTATCGGCGTCAACGCCGCCGAAACACCCATGATCGGCACCGATCTGGGCGCGGAGTTCGACGAGAACTTCGTGTTCGAGCCGGGCATGGTGCTGGTGTTGGAGCCGGTGGTCTGGGAGGACGGCACCGGCGGCTATCGCAGCGAGGAAATCATCGTCATCACCGAGGAAGGCTGGATCCCGTTGACCGACTACCCGTATGCGCCCTACGGCGAGCGCTGACGACGATGCAGAGCGCAGCGATGTCCAGGAGTGGCGCTGATGGCGACTGAGGTTCTGCCCGACGATCGGGCGCTGCGGTTAGGGCGGCGGGAGCGCGCGCTGGCCCAGATGGCCGCCTACGACCTCGACGTGCTGGTGCTGGGCCGGCAAGCCAACGTGCGCTACGTCTCGGGCACCCCGCAGCTGTGGGTGGCCGGGACCCGGCCGTTCGGACCGACCTGCATCCTGATCCGCGACACCGGGGCGGTCCATTTGCTGTCCACCTGGGACGAGGGGGTGCCCGACGACATCCCGCACGAGAACCTGTACGGGATCTCGTGGAACCCGATGAACACCATCGCCAAGCTGCAACGCATCGACGGGCTGGCGGCCGCTAAGCGCGTCGGCACCGATGCGCTGTCACCGGGTTTCGCCCAGCTGTTGCCGTTGGTGTTCCCCAACGCCGAATTGGTCGACGGGGAGCAGGCGATGCGGGCCGCCCGGCGCATCAAAACCGACGACGAGGTGGCCGCCCTGCGGGAGGCGATCCGGATCGCCGAGGCCGGGTTGGCCGCCGCGGTGGCCGAGTTGCGGCCGGGGGTCACCGAGCAGACGCTGGCCGGGGTGCTGCTGGAGGCGGTGGCCGCCGGCGGCGTGAGCACCCCGTCCACCCAGGACGTGGCGTGGGTGACCTCGCGGGAGCATCCGTGGCGGCGCGGCAACACCGACGGCGTCGTGCACTCCGGCGACTTGGTGGCGCTGTCCGCCGGGGTGCTCGGCGGCGGCTACGCCGGCGAGGTGGGGCGCACCTGGCCGGTGGGTTCGCCGGCGGCCACGGCGGGGCTGTACCGACGTTGGGATGCGCTGTGGGCCAAGCTGTCTGCCGCGTGCCAACCCGGGGTTCCGGCCAGCGACCTGTTGGACGCCTACCAAGGGGAGGCGTTGCCGCCGATGCCGGTGGCCCGGGGCCTGGGCATGGGGTTCGACCCGCCGGTGGTGTCGGCGGACCTGCCGCAGACCGCCGCCGGCGAGCGGTTGGAACCCGGCATGGTGCTCGCCGTCACCGGCTACGTGTGGGAACACGGGGTGGGTGCGGTGTTCGGGCGCGAAGCGGTGCTGATCACCGACGACGGGCACGAGGTGTTGACCACCAGCCCGTTCTGGGAGGGGAACTGAGATGGCCGGTTCGGACCGCCCGTCGCCGGAAGAGATCATCCTCTACCACAAGGATCCGGCCACCAAGATCGCAACGATCACGTTCAACCGGCCCGACTACCTCAACGCACCGACGTCGGCGGCCCGGTTGCGCTACGCCGACCTGCTGCGCGGCGCGAGCGTCGACAACGACGTCAAGGTGGTGGTGATCCGCGGGGTCGGCGACGATTTGGGCAGCGGCGCCGACCTGCCCGAGTTCATGGAGGGCGTCGACTCACCCGAGCTGCGGCTGGCCGAGCTGCGCCTAGACGGCGCCGACGTCAACTATCCACCCAAGGGCACCTTCCGCAACGGCGCCACCATCAGCGCCTGGTACGCCAACGTGCAGGCCGGCAACCGCCCGCTGCAAGAGCTCAAAAAGATCAGCATCGTGGAGGCCAAAGGCTATTGCTACGGCTGGCATTTCTACCAGGCCGCCGACGCCGACCTGGTGATCGCCAGCGACGACACGCTGTTCGGGCATCCGTCGTTCCGTTACTACGGGTGGGGTCCGCGGATGTGGACCTGGGTGCAGATGATGGGGTTGCGCAAGTTCTCCGAGATGGTGTTCACCGGGCGCCCATTCACCGCCGCCGACATGGAGAAATGCAACTTCCTCAACAAGGTGGTGCCGCGCGACCAACTCGAAGCCGAAGTCGACAAGTACGCGACGGCCTGCGCCCGCAACCGGCCGGTCGACACCGTGTTCATGCAAAAGATGTTCTTCGAGGTGTACAAGCAGCACCAGGGCGAGTACATGGGCAGCCTGCTGTCCGCGTTCTTCGAGTCGATGGGCAGCGGGGTGGCGCCCGACACCGACGACCTGATGCTCGATGCGGCCATCGACAGCGGACTGAACAACGCCGTCAAGGACAACGACAGCAGGTTTCCGCCCGACTTCCGGTTGAGCAAGTCCAGCCGGGACCAGGACGGCTAGCCGGTGGCACCGCTAGACGGTTTCACCGTCGTCGACCTGTCCAGCGGCATCGCGGGCGCCTACTGCACCAAGCTGCTCGCCGACGGAGGCGCGCAAGTCATCAAAGTTGAACCGCCGCAAGGCGACCCGCTGCGGCGCTGGTCGGCCTCCGGTGCGCCGATCACCGGCGACGGCGCCCTGTTCAGCTTCCTGGCCTGCTCCAAACACAGCGTGGTCGCCGACCCCGACGCCGACACCGCGTTCGTCGAGACGCTGCTGGCCGGGGCCGACGCCGTGGTGTGGTCGCGCGGGCCGGGCCTGCCCGAACGCGACGCCTTGGCCCCGGCGCAGATCCACCGCCGCCACCCGCACCTGACCGTCACCGCGATCACCCCGTTCGGGTTGGACGGGCCCTGGCGGGACCGACCGGCCACCGAGTTCACCCTGCAGGCCTGGTCGGGCGGCATCGTCGGGCTGGGCCGCGGAACACCGGATCGGGCACCGGTTTTCGTCGGCGGCCAGGTCGGGGAATACCTGGCCGGCGCGTACGCCAGCGCGGCGACGCTGGCGTCGCGGTGCCGCGGCGGTGCCGAGCTGGTGGACCTGTCCATGCTGGAAACCCAGATCCTGGGCCTGACCTACTATCCGGTCACCTACTTCGAGATGCTGGGGCGGCCGTGGCGCGACGCCCGGCGACCGACCGTGCCCGGGGTGGCCCGCGCCCGGGACGGTCTGATCGACATCGGCTGCGGCACCGCCCAACAGTGGTTCGACCTGTGCGCGATGACCGGTCACGACGAGTGGATCGACGAGAACTCGCCGCTGTCGATCACCGAGCAGGCCAACGAGCGGGCCGAGGACCTCTACGCGTGGCTGCGCGAGCACACCGTCGAGGAGATCCGGGAGCTGGCCACCGCGTTCCGCATCCCCAACGCCCCGGTCGGCAACGGCGCCAACCTGGCCACCCTCGACCACTTCCGCGCCCGCGGCTCCTTTGTGCCCAACCCCCGCGACGGCTTCCTGCAGCCCGCCCCGCCGTATCGGCTGTACCC